>DASXGS010000212.1:0-3293 GCA_036488975.1 Rhizomicrobium sp.
CAGCGAAATGAGCGAAATCGTCAATCTCCGCCGCGTACGGAAGGCCAAAGTGCGCGCAGCGGCCGCCGCGGTAGCCGACGCCAATCGCACGAAGCATGGCGTGCCAAAGCGCGAGCGTGATCTGACCAAGGCACAGGACGCCAAGGTGCAAAAGGAAATCGCGGCGCACAAGCTGGACGGATGCTGACGTCATTTGAGTCGCACCCTCCCCTTGAGGGAGGGTCGAAAAATCTGAAGCGAAGCGAAAGATTTTTCGGGGAGGGGTCAGAACCGCGGGGTTGTGGAATTGACCCCTCCCCGAAATTCGCTTCACTGCGTTCGCAAATTTCGACCCTCCCTCAAGGGGAGGGTGGGAGCGATGCTTGACTACGACGCCAAAGGGCCCTTTCTCCGGATTGCTGGTGCTCGATCTCACGCGCGTGCTGGCGGGACCGTATGCGGCCCTAATGATGGCGGAACTGGGCGCGCGGGTGATCAAGATCGAGCCGCCGGAAGGCGATGATGCGCGCCGCTATGGGCCGTTCATTACCGGCGAAAACGGCGTGGCGAAATCCGGCTATTTTATGAGCATCAATCGCGGCAAGGAATCCATCGCGCTCGATCTGAAGAAGCCGGACGACCGCCGCATCTTCGAAACGCTTCTCGCGCGCGCCGATGTGCTGATCGAAAACTACCGCGGCGGCACCATGGAGAGATTGGGCTACGGCTGGGACTCGCTGAAGGACAAATACCCGCGCCTCATCTGCGCCGCCGTCTCCGGCTTCGGCCACACCGGGCCGTACGCCGCGCGCCCCGCGTACGACATGGTGGTGCAGGCGATGGGCGGCATCATGAGCCTCACCGGCCAGCCGGGTGGCCCACCCACGCGTGTCGGCACGTCCGTCGGTGATCTCACAGCGGCGCTGTTCGGCACCGTCGGCATCGCCTCGGCGCTCTACGACCGCGAGAAAACCGGCCGCGGGCAGAAGGTGGATGTCGGCATGCTCGACTGCCAGGTGGCGATTCTGGAGAACGCGATCGCGCGCTATGTTGCGACCGGTGAAGTACCGGGGCCGCTCGGCACGAGACATCCTTCCATCGCGCCGTTCGCCGCATTCAAGACGCAGGACGAATACATCGTGATCGCCGCCGGCAATGACGCGCTGTTCGCGAAGGCGACGAAGGTGCTCGGCCACGAAGAATGGTCGCGCGATCCGCGTTTCGCCACCAATCCGGCGCGCATCGAACATCTGGATGCGCTGCATTCCGAAATGGAATCCGCGCTGGCCGCGCGCGGCGCGAAGGAATGGCTGGCGCTACTCGGAGCCGAAGGCGTGCCCTGCGCGCCGATCAACGACATTGCCGCCGTCATGGCCGATCCGCAGGTTCTGGCGCGCAACATGATCGTAACGGCGGCCGACCCGGATCTCGGCTCTGTCCGCATGCAGGGCAACCCGATCAAGCTGTCTTCCTATGAAGATCCCCAGACCCGTGCCGCAGCGCCAGGGCTGGATGACGGCAGGAAAGCGATATTGCGAGAGCTGGGCTTCCCAGCGGCTTGACGTTTAATATGGGTGCCCATATCGTAACGGCAATATGGATGTGTTGCCGTGAAAACTACCGTTGAAATCTCCGATCCCCTATTTAAGGAAGCGCGCAAAGCGGCGGCCCGCGAGGGCGTGACGCTGAGGACGCTCATCGAGCGCGGACTCGCCCGCGTGGTACGGGAAACGAAAAGGCCTGTCCCGTTCAAACTGAAGCGCGCTGCCTTCAAGGGGCGGGGGCTGCAGGCGGAATTTCGTAATGCTTCGTGGGAAGCGCTCAGCGAGGCTGCTTACGAAGACCGCGGCGCTTGATTGCCGTCGATACCAATATCCTCGTCTATGCTCACCGGGCGGACTCGCCGTTTCACGCCGCAGCCGATGCCTGCATCGCTTCGTTGGCCGAAGGCGCGGCGGCCTGGGGGATCCCCTGGCCCTGCCTGCACGAATTCCTCGCCATCGTCACCCATCCGCGGATTTATGCGCCGCCGACGCCGCTCGCCAAGGCGCTCGATCAGGTGGAGGCTTGGCTGGAATCTCCCACGTTGCGCCTGTTGGCGGAAGGGGAAGAGCACTGGCCCGTGTTGCGCGCGCTCGTCGCCGACGCGCGCATTGCTGGGCCAAAGGTGCATGATGCGCGGATCGCTGCGCTGTGCAAGGAGCATGGCGTGCGGGAACTGTGGTCGGCCGACCGCGACTTCAGCCGCTTTCCGGAGATTCGCGTCGTCAACCCGCTAGTCGAGCGGCGATGATTGATCAGCTTGGCCCTTGCATGCGCTATTTCAGCTCGTGACCGACATGGCCTTCTTCGAAAAGCCAAGTGCGTTGCCCCTCACCCTCCTTAAGCACCTTGTACACAGCATAGATGTCGGTGCTCTCCGAAACGTCCACTGCGTAAAGTGCGCGATCTTGGAAATCGGCACTCTCGTAGCTACAGCCAAGAGATTCTAACTCGCCCCAGAGAGCGCCAAATCCGGCTGCGTCGTTCACGATGATGCGATAAGTGGAGTGACCACCGCGGCCGACTGTGCCGCAGTATCTTAAGCTGCCTTGCTCGTCTGGTTCGGCTCTGATGACATCCAGGAAGCTTACCCCCTTAGCGTAAAATGGCGTGTTTTCGAGCACGTACACTTGACCGGATGCGCCTTGGCCCAATGGTTTCGCCCATAGAGTCTCACTGGGTGTCCGGTGCCACTCGTCCGGATCAAGATCAAAGCTCACTTTCACTAGATCAGCAGTCATTTTCGGCGGGTCCCGCCAGGAGGTGAAATAGCCGAGCGCACCTCTTATAACAGGCAAATGCCTCCCGACTCGCGTGACACCTTATGAGCGGCGCGTATGACCGCTATTCCGATCCGCTGGACCGGGCATTCGGCGATGAGCCCGAGCCCGAGCACACAGCCGCGCCCGCGCCACAACGCGAGCCGCCGTACCTGAAAGGCCTCAATCCCGAGCAGCGCGAGGCGGTGCTCACCATCGACGGCCCGGTGCTGGTGCTGGCCGGCGCCGGCACCGGCAAGACGCGCGTGCTCACCACGCGGCTCGCCCACATCCTGGCCACCCGCCGCGCCTGGCCGGGGCAGATTCTCGCCGTCACCTTCACCAACAAGGCGGCGCGCGAGATGAAGGAGCGCATCGGCGCGCTGATCGGCGGGGTGGTGGAGGGGATGCAGTGGCTCGGCACCTTTCATTCCATCGGGGCGCGCATGTTGCGGCGCCATGCGGAGCTGGCCGGCCTCAAATCCAACTTCACCATCCTCGATGCCGACGACC
>DASXGS010000227.1:0-2148 GCA_036488975.1 Rhizomicrobium sp.
CTGATCGTGCCAGTGATCCGGCGCGCTCAAAGGCTCTCACTGCTCGACATCGCGAAACAGCTCACCGATCTCACCGAACGCGCCCGCACCGGCAAGCTCGCGCAAGCCGATGTGCATGGCGGCAGCTTTTCCATCTCCAACCACGGTGTGTCCGGTTCGCTCATCGCCGCGCCGATCATCATCAACCAGCCGCAATCGGCGATCCTCGGCGTCGGCAAGCTGGAGAAGCGCGCTGTGGTGCGCGACGACACGATTCAAATCCGTCCGATGGCGTACGTGTCGCTCACCATCGACCATCGCGTGATCGATGCGTTCCAGACCAACGCCTGGCTCACCCGCTTCGTCGAAACCCTCGAACACTGGCCGAAGTAGTTCTCCTTCACCTCCCCCTACGCGGGGAGGTGAATCGAATGGCGGTGCGGTACAAGGAACTTATGAGCCCAAGAAATTTCGACAAACGATCCGCCCTCGCCTTCATCGTTGCCTTCGGCGTTGTCAGCCTGTTCGCCGACGCGGCCTATGAAGGCATGCGCGGCATCACCGGCCCGTATCTGGCGCTGCTCGGTGCCAGCGGCGCGGCGGTCGGGGTCATTGCCGGCGCGGGCGAGCTGTTCGGCTATGTGCTGCGGCTCGGTTCGGGCCGATTGGCTGACCGCACCGGCGCCTACTGGGCGATCGCGCTCATCGGTTACGTCGTGCAGATGGCGGCGGTTCCGGCAATGGCTCTCACCGGCGCCTGGTGGGCAGCGGCCCTCCTCATCATCCTCGAGCGCACCGGCAAAGCCATCCGCAATCCGGCCGCCAACTTCATGATGAGCCGCGCGGGCGAGCAGATCGGCCAGGGCTGGGCCTTCGGCCTGCACGAGGCACTGGACCAGACGGGCGCTCTGGCCGGCCCGCTGATCACGGCGCTGGTGCTGGCGCATCACGGCGCTTACGCGCACGCCTTTGCGTGGCTCGGCATCCCGGCGGCGCTGACGTTGCTTTCGGTGTTCGCCCTGCGTGTGCGCTTTCCCTATGCCGGCGAGCTGTCGAAGCCGAAAGATGGCGCGGTCAGCGATGGCGGCGGACTCTCGCGCGCCTACTGGCTCTATGCCGCAAGTGCCGCGCTGGTGGCGTTCGGCTTTGCCGACTGGCCGCTGATCGCCTACCGCTTCCAGCAGGCGCATGTCGTGAGCCAGCCGACGGTGCCGATCCTCTACGCCGCAGCCATGGCGGCCTCCGGCGCCGGCGCGCTCGCCTTGGGACGATTGTTCGACAGGCGCGGCTTCATCGTGCTGCTGCCGGGAATCCTGATTGCCGCGCTGGCGGCCCCGCTGGCGTTTCTCGGCGGACCGGCGGCGGCGATTGTCGGCGCTTTGTGCTGGGGCACGGCATTGGGGGTGGAGAATTCGGTGTTGACCGCCGGCGTGGCGCATCTGGTGCCGGAAAGTTCCCGCGCGCGGGCCTACGGCATCTTCTCCGCCGTGTTCGGCATCGCGTGGTTCCTGGGCAGCGCGCTGCTCGGCGCGCTTTACGACATCTCCATCCCGCTGCTGGTCGCCGTATCCGTCGCCGCCGAACTCGCCGCGCTGATCCCGTTCGTCATGGCCACGCGGCTGACCAAGGCCTGATCGCGCATGCAACGCCAATCGCATCGCGCGCGTTCACGAAGCGTATTTTCGCTCAGGGAATTGACACATGGCTACCAATGCACCGCCAGGCGACAACCGGCGCAAGGGGGCAGTCCGCAAGCGTTCGCAGGTCCGCACGCCGCTGACCGGCAAGGAAACCAAGCGCGACCGCACCACGGGCAAATTCATGGACCAGAAGGCGGATTTCGGGAAATTCAAGGGCGTGCGCAAGGAGAAGAAGAGCGACTAGTTCCGAGCGCGCCTACTTTCGCGCGCGGGTGAAATCCGCTTCCAGCACCCGTTCCAGGCGGGCAAGATCGTCGGGAACCGACATTCCCGTGTGGCGCTCCTTCGTTGATCGCGTCGGCTAGTAATCGATCGCGACGGCCTGGTCGTAACCACAAGACGGCGGCGCGCCCTCGAAGATGCCGCGTTCGGCGATCCACTTCACCGTCTCGTCGAACACCTCCTGCGTGTAGGTCTCGAACACCAGCCGCTCGCCCGGGCCCCAGCGGCGCACATCCATGCGCGCATG
>DASXGS010000413.1:0-5622 GCA_036488975.1 Rhizomicrobium sp.
TGTATCTGGTACGGCGTTTCGAAGAGAGTGCCGAGCAGGCCTACATGCGGGGTCTGATCCACGGCACGATGCATCTGTCGATCGGCCAGGAGGCGAGTGCGATCGGCGCGACCATGCCGCTCACCGATGCCGACTACATTACCTCGACGCATCGTGGCCACGGCCATTGCATCGGCAAGGGCGCGGATCCGAAGCGGATGTTCGCCGAGTTCTACGGCAAGGAGACGGGCTACTGCCGCGGACGCGGCGGCTCGATGCATATCGCCGACGTGAGCCGCGGCAACCTGGGCGCGAACGGCATCGTCGGCGGCGGCATGCCGATCGCAGTGGGCGCGGCGTTATCGGTGAAAAAGCAGCATAAGGACAGTGTGGTGATGTGCTTCTTCGGCGACGGCGCCAATAACGAGGGCGCCTTCCATGAATCGCTGAACTTCGCTTCGATCTGGAAACTGCCGGTCATCTTCGTTTGCGAGAACAACCGCTATGGCATGTCGATGTCGGTGGAGCGCTCCACGGCGGTCCCGCACATCGCACAGCGCGCGCTGGCGTACGACGTGCCTGGCGTGACCGTCGACGGCAACAGTTTCTCCGACGTGCTCGCGGCAAGCGAAGCAGCGGTGGCCCGCGCACGCAAGGGTGAGGGGCCGACCTTGCTCGAATGCGAGACCTATCGTCTGCGTGGCCATTCGAAGAGCGACCGTAACCGCTACCGGACCCGCGAGGAAATCGAAGCATGGAGCGCGCGCGACCCGATCGTGCGATTCGAGAACGAATTGCTGCAGTGCGGCTTGCTTGATGCGGCGGGTGTCGCCAAGCTGCGCGAAGAGGTTGAGGCGCAGATCGAAGCCGGCCTCGAGTTTGCGCAAAACAGTCCGTCGCCGGCGCTTGCCGAGCTGACCCGTTACGTGTACGCGTCGACCAGCGGGAGCGAGCAATGACAGCGGATGTGCTTGACCACGTGCATGACGAAGCGCAAGCAAAGCCGCAGGAAGCTGTGCGCGAGCTGACCTATGCGCAAGCCATCCAGGAGGCCATGGCGATCGCCATGGAACGCGACGAGCGCGTGTTCCTGATGGGCGAGGATATTGGCGTCTACGGCGGCGCGTTTCAGGTCACCGGCGACCTTTATCAGCGTTTCGGCGCCGATCGCGTGATGGATACGCCGATTTCGGAACTGGGTGGCGCGGGTATCGCGGTCGGTGCGGCGATGACCGGATCGAGGCCGATCTACGAGTTCCAGTTCTCCGATTTCGCCACGCTGGCGATGGAGCAGATCGTCAATCAGGCCGCCAAAATGCGCTTCATGCTGGGCGGCGAAGTGTCCGTGCCGGTTGTGATGCGATTTCCGGCCGGCTCGGGAACCGGTGCGGCCGCGCAGCATAGCCAGAGTCTCGAAGCCTGGTTTGCGCATGTGCCGGGCCTGAAGGTGATCCAGCCGAGCACGCCGCACGATGCGAAGGGCTTGCTGCTCGCGGCGCTCGAAGATCCGGACCCGGTGATGATCTTCGAACACAAGCTGCTGTACAAAAGCAAAGGGCCGGTGCCGGAGGGCTATTACACGGTGCCGATCGGCAAGGCGGCGGTCCGCCGTGCAGGCAGGGACGTCACCATCGTCGCCACCTCGATGATGGCGATCCGCTCGCTCGAAGCCGCGACGCTGCTCGAACAGGAAGGCGTGGATGCTGAAGTGATCGATCTGCGCAGCGTGCGGCCGATCGACCGCGACGCGATCATCGCAAGCATTCGCAAGACCTCGCGACTGATCTGCGTGTACGAGGGGGTGCAGCAACTGGGCATTGGCGCGGAGGTCGCGTCCATTGCCTGCGAAAGCGAGGCCTTCGACTATCTGGACGCGCCGGTGATCCGCCTGGGCGGCGCGGATTGCCCGCTGCCCTACAACCCGGAGCTGGAAAAGGCCGCGGTGCCGCAAGTGGACGACATTGTCGCGGCGGCGCGGCGCATCGTTGGCGGGAGAGGCTGAGATGCCGACCGAAGTGATTCTGCCGCGCGTCGACATGGACATGACAGAGGCAATGATTGCCGCCTGGCACGTCAACGAAGGCGACGAGGTCCGCGAAGGGACGTTGATTTTCGAAATCGAAACCAGCAAGGCGACGATGGAAATCGATGCGCCGGCAAGCGGCATCATTCGTCAGATCAGCGCGCCGGTCGGCAAGTCGATTCCGGTGGGCACGGCGGTCGCGTGGATTTACGCGGCTGGAGAAGCGTTGCGCGAACAGGACACGCCGAAAACCGTTGACGGTCCCGCAGCGAAGGCCGAGGCGTTGACGCCGGTTGACCTGCAGGGCGAGGCCGGGCATCAGCAGCTGGGTCAAGCCGAAGCTTTAGTGAGCACGGACGCAGTAGTCAGCCCGGACGCAGCGGCCCCCACGCAGCAACCCCTGCGGGCGACGCCCGCGGCGCGGCGTCTTGCCCGCGAACGCGGGCTGCAGCTCGTGCAAATCACCGGCTCGGGACCGCACGGCCGGATTGCCGCGCAAGACGTCCTGCGCGCGGCGACCCAAAATGCTCCGTCTCGTGGCGTGCCGAACAGTGCGCCGGGTGCGCTTTTGCACAGCATAGCGTTGCGCAAGGGCAGCGGCGACCCGCTGGTGCTGTTGCACGGCTTTGCTGCTGAATCGAATAGCTGGCGGCCGTTTGCGCAGGGGCTGGGTCATCTCACCGGGCCCGAACTCGGCATACTGGCGGTGGATCTGCCGGCCCACGGCAAATCGCCCGCGCAGGCGGCGGGCTCTTTGGAGGCGATAGTCGAGGCGCTCGAACACACGCTGCTCGCCGCGAATGTCGAAGGGTGTCATCTGCTGGGCCATTCGTTCGGCGGTGCGATTGCGTTGGCCACAGCGGCCACGGCGAGGCATTTGCAGGTACGATCGCTGACATTGCTCGCGCCGGCAGGCCTTGGGCCGGAAAGCAACGGGCCGTTTATCCAGGGTGTGACGCTGGCTTCGCGGCGCGCCAGTCTCGCCGCGTGGTTGAAGCAACTGTTCGCGGACCCATCGCGTATGGACGAGGGCTTCGTTGCAACCGCCTGGCAGCAGCTGGAAAGTCCGCAGGTGCGCGAGCGGCTGGCGGCAGTGGCCGACAGCTTCTTTCCGGATGGCACGCAGACACTCGATCTACGGCATCTGTTCCATGCGTTGAGCGTGCCGGTGCGTGTAGTGTGGGGACAGCAGGACCGCATACTACCGGTTCGGCATGCTGATGGTTTGCGAGGCGCTGTGGGGGTGCACCGGTTTGCCGGGGTAGGTCATTTGCCGCATGTCGAAGCTTTGTCCGAAGTGGCGATGATCGTTGCGCAGAACATCGGCCAATGGTTCCACAATGAGCAAGGCGGTGTGGGTCGCAACGGGACGAGTGGCGTTTTCCCCAATGTAATTAGACATGAACAATTGTATTATTGAAAGTACAAGATGTTCACAATGAGGTTGAATGCGGAGAGCCCGCCCGCAGACGGTACGCCGACGTCAGGCAGTCAAAGGCTCCGGTAGACAATCAGGAGACGACAATGGACTTCGTACGCGGTGCCTTACTCGCCTTGGCTGTGTTCTGGGCGTTGCAACTGGTCGGTTCGTGGTTCCAGATGCGTCGTTATACCGACGCCGTCCGTGACGCGGCAAGCCGATGGCATAGCGGCTTTCTGGGCGTCGGCTCCTGCAAGGTGAAACTCGGACGGGGCGCGGTCGCCATCGTCGTGCTCTCCAGCGATCTGCGTGTCTGCCAGTTTCTCAGCATGTCCGGACTTACTGTGTTTACCCGCTTTCATCCACATGATGGCTTCGCCGGACTATCGGCAAGCGAGTTTATCGCGCGGCTGAAAGCCTCGAAGCTGCGTGCCAGCATTGCCCAGGCTGCGACCGATGCGCTCGAACGCGCACGGCGCGCCGCCGAAGCGCCCACCTGATTCCCTTCTTCTTCGCATTTCGGTATCCCTGTTCTTTCCGGTTCCGCCGGGGCACGCTGGGTCACGCCTTGTGGAGCTTTTCGCGATCGTTTCGGTTTATCTGGGAGATTCGCCATGTTCATGCTTGATTGGCTCACGCATGTCGCAGAAGGGTTTATCGGCATCTTTAACGCCGGCGGTAAAACGTTCATTGGTTTCGTCACAGGTATCCTGCCCACGCTGATCGTGTTGTTGACCGCGGTGTACACGCTCATCGCGCTGATCGGCGAACATCGGGTACAAGGGCTTGCGCGTTTCTTTTCGAAGAACGTGATTACACGCTATACGTTGCTGCCGTTGCTCGCCATGTTCTTCCTGACCAACCCCATGGCCTACACGTTCGGTGTGTTTCTGGAGGAGAAACATAAGCCCGCGTTCTACGATTCCGCCGTCTCGCTGTGTCACCCGATCACGGGTCTCTTCCCGCATTGCAATCCCGGTGAACTGTTTGTCTGGCTCGGTGTGGCGGCGGGTCTCACCAAGCTCGCGGAAACCCACGCACTGTCGTTTTCGATTCCCAAGCTCGCATTGTTCTATCTGATCGTCGGTCTGTTCGTCAATCTGCTGAAGGGCATTCTCACCGAGACGTTGACCCGGATTCTGGCTCACCGGGAAAACATCGAACTGTGATGCACGGTTTTTACCGGCAACCCTACATCGAAACTGAGGAGACCTGAAATGGACACGAGAGCATATAGAACAGTCAAGGTCGAGCGGGGACCCAATGGATGGGGCGGTCCGCTTTTCATTCAACCCACTGCGGAGCGCAACAAGATTGTGGCCGTGACGGGCGGCAACATGCCCGAACTGGCGAGAGTGCTGGCTGAATTGACCGGCGGCATTCTGGTGGACGGCTTTCGCAATCCCCCGCCCGAGTCGGAGATGGCCGCGGTGGTGATCGACTGCGGTGGCACGGCGCGCTGCGGCGTGTATCCGCGCAAGAAGATTCCGACCATCAATCTGACCTCGGTTGGACAGTCGGGTCCGCTCGCCCAGTTCATCACCGAAGACACGTACGTGTCAGGCGTGACGCCGGAAAATCTGACCACGGTTGAAGACGGCGCGCGGCCTGTCGCGGGTGCGGCCAGCACCACGACCTCGCCGTTTGCCGCGCCGCCCAGCAGGGCCGGCAGCGTGGCGCGCGAACCGGCCGGGAATTCGCGCGGCCTGATCGGCTTCATCACGTCGATTGGCCGTGTGATGGGCGGCGTCGTCAACGTGCTGTTCAACAGCGGGCGCAAGGCGATCGATACGGTGATCCGCAACGTCTTGCCGTTCATGGCCTTCGTCACGATGCTGATCGGCATTATCAATTCGACGGGCATCGGCACGGGCCTCGCTCATCTGCTGTCGCCGCTGGCGGGCAATATCATTGGTTTGATCGTGTTGTCCGCGATTTGCGGGCTGCCGTTTCTGTCGCCCGTGCTGGGCCCGGGTGCGGTGATCGCGCAGGTGATCGGCGCGGCGATCATCGGACCGGCCATCGGCAACGGCACGATTCCGCCGCAAATGGCGCTGCCCGCGCTGTTCGCGTATGACACCCAGGTGGGTTGCGACTTCGTGCCGGTCGGCATGGCGCTTGGCGAAGCCAAGCCGGAGACGATCCGCATCGGCGTGCCCGCCGTGCTGATCAGCCGGCAGATCATGGGGCCGATTTCGGT
>DASXGS010000289.1:0-2620 GCA_036488975.1 Rhizomicrobium sp.
ACGGCGTGTCTTTCCGGCCTAATGCCAGGCGCCCAAGATGAGGCCGATCAAGGTGAACTGCACCGTGTGATAGCCGGCATCGATGCCGAACAATGTGAGGCTGCGCCGCGCGAACAGGTAGTTGATGCCAAAGCTGGTTGCCACCCAGCCCGCGCCTGCTGCAAATCCGGTTGCAACACCAAATTTCCAGTTCGCATTCGGCCCTAGGAACATGGCGAACACCCATGACGCGATCAGCGCCAGGACGAACGCACCGCCGAAGATCATCGCCATATTGCCGCCCTTGGGCGCCTCGCTCGCACTCACCTCGCGTATCCACGCGCTTCTGAACAGCGCCGAGTACCAGACTCCGCCCAGCAGAAAACTCGATATCGCCGCGGCAATCACGGCGAGATAATTCACATGCGGCATTTGCCCCTCCTGTTGAAATTCAGGCGTGCGCGGGTGCGCGCGCCTGCAGCAGATCGAAATGGTTGCGCAGCATCGTGATGGCGCGGTCGAAATAGCCGATGTCGCGATGCGTGCGCGCCTGCATCACGCCGCCTTCCATCGTGGTAAGGATGAATTCGGCCAGCGCGCGTTTATCTGTGTCGCGCGGCAACCGTTCGCCCGCTGCATTCAGGCAGCCTTCGATCGCGCGCGTCCACGCGGTGAAGTTTTCCGCCAGCAACTCCCGCACCTTCGGGTCCGGCTCGTGCAGCTCGAGCGCAAGGCTGCCGATCGGGCAGCCATAGGTGCAGTCAGTTTCCAGCAGCATCCCGCGATAGGCCCGAAGCAGCGCGAAGATGCGTTCGATGGGATCCTCGATGCTGCTCCAGGCCGGTTGCAGGAGCATCGGCTCGATGCCATCGCGATAGGTTTCCAGCACCGCGATCAGCACGTCCTGCTTACTCGGGAAGAAATGGTAGAGGCTGCCGCTGTGGAGTTGCGTGCGGCTGAGCAGGTCGGCCACCGAGGTCGAGTTGAATCCTTTGGCGGCGAACAGCTCCATCGCGGCATGAACGATTTTCTGCTTCGGATCACTGGGCACGCAGCGGCGCTCCGGGCGCGACTTCCGCGCTCTTCTGCTTTTCCAGCGCGCGCTTCAGGTCTTCGAGAAGCTCCGGGTTGTGCGTCGCGAAGAAACGATAAAGCTTGTCGAACTCAGTATCGTTGCCATACCCGGTTTGCGACAGCCGCACGCGCGTGTGTTGCGGGTCCAGCGTCTCGATCTCCACGATCTGCACCAAATCCTTGAAGCGCGCCCCACCGGGAAGGCCGCGCGGCGCGGTTTGGTTGCGGAGGACGAGCAAGCGCCCGGGCAGCCAGGCGATAATGTGGTGGCGAACATTGGCGGGCGAGCCGGGTCTGGCCTCTTTGGTGAAGCCTTCTTCGATAAATCCGTCCTGCCGCAGGTCCACCATCGCCATGGGCGCCGACCACGCCATGATGGTCTGCGGATCGACGAACGCCGCCCACGCCTTCTCGCCCGGAGCGTTCACGGTGACCGAGTCCTGAAGCAGCCGGGTTCCATCCGCTTCTGTGCGCGACGAATCGGACACGTCGGGATAAGTCTGATCTGCTGCCCAAGCGGTCTGTGACAGAAGCAGGACCGCCGCAAATACCGGTGATCGCATGTCTCGAACCCCCTCTCTCGGAGGCCGGGGAAGCAGCGGCCTCAGTTGAATGATCATTCAATAAACTAGGTTGATCGTTCAATCAAGTGGGCAGAGGCGTCGCTTGTAGTTTTTTGCTCTTCGCCACGAAATTGGTCCTCGGCTGCGCAGGAAGCGGACCGGGAGCTGACGAAGTTAGGAAAGCAGCAGCACGGCGAATTCGGGGCTGGCGCTGACCCAAGTTTTTTCGACCGCCCAGCCGACGCTTGCTGCTCGTGCGGCGAAATCCTTCAGCACATATTTGTGGCAGTTCTCGGTGTGGATGGTTTCGCCGACGCGGAAACGGAACGCGCGACCGGCAACGGTGACGGTCTGATCCGCAAGTGACTCGAGGTGCATCTCGATGCGGTGCGCATCGGCATTCCAGATCGCGCGATGCTCGAATGAATCCAGATCGAAATCGGCGTCGAACTCGCGGTTCATGCGCACCAGCAGGTTCTTGTTGAATGCGCCCGTCACGCCCGCCGCATCGTTGTAGGCCGCGAGCAGGGTCTCGCGCTCCTTCACCAGATCGATGCCGATGAGCAGCTTGCCCCCGTGCAGGGTTTCCCGCGCCCGCGCGAGGAACGCATCTGCCTCTTCGTCGGTCAAATTGCCGATGGTGGAACCGGGGAAGAAACCCAACAAGGGTTGGGACGTGACATCGCCGGGCAGTGCGATCGGCTTCATGAAGTCGCCGATCAGCGGCCGCATCGGCAGCTCGGGGTAATCGCTTGCCAGCTCGTCCACTGTTTTGCCCAGCGAATAGCCGCAGATATCGATCGGCACATACGCGCCGATATGGGAAACGCGGTTCAGCAGGATGCGCGTTTTCAGGCACGAGCCGCAGCCATATTCCACCAGCGCGGTGCCCGGTGCGAGCATCTCCGCCAGCTCCGGCGCAAGGTCCGCGAGCAAGCCGCACTCGGTGCGCGTCAGGTAGTACTCCGGTAGCCGGCAGATATCCTCGAACAGCTCCGCGCCGG
>DASXGS010000290.1:0-8273 GCA_036488975.1 Rhizomicrobium sp.
CCGCAGCGCGGTGCGCGTGGCGTATTCCGGCAGATGCGAGGGGGAGAGCGAAATGTGCCTGTGTGCCAGCGTGGCAAGCGGCTGACGCAACATCTCGCTCGCGTCGGCAAACAGCACGATGAACGCAAGCACGAACAGCGCTGCCAGCACATCCCAGCGGCTCGGCAGGTACCGCCGTGCGACGGAGATGGTCGGCAGAAACATCAATCACCTCAGGTCTTCGGCCGCCTTCGAACCGGCCGGAGGCGAGGCAAACCTCAGCCCATGGCGGCCAAAAGCGGCAGGCGCGATCGACTGTGATCGTCGCTGGTCATGGGCGGAATACTTACGTTGCTGGAAACGGGTGTGACATGCACGCGAGCGGCGCCGCCGTCAACCGCCGATTGACGGTAGATAGGGCGGCCGAGGGAGAACGGATAGAGTCTGTGGATAATTCGTGTACGGAGCGAACGGCACAGGCACGGAGCATGGCCGAATCGCTAACCGAATCAATATCTGCCTTCGTTCTCAATACTATATCCGGTTTGTCAACGAGCGCCAGTACAAAATCTTGAGTAGAACGCGAAAGCTAGCCCTGCTCGAACACAACGACCGGAGATATAGAATGTTATCTCCGAAGCCGGAATTCTCGGCAGTGGCACTTCACATTCAGGAAAATGAAGCGGCGGCTTGACAAACATCCTAGCTCGATCTATTTTGCACAAAACAGGAACACGAGAGGGTGCTATGGAGACAGAAAGCCGAAACCAGCGGGTGGTTGAACTCTTGGAAAAGCAGATCGCCCGCTGCACCAGCGTGCTGGATGGCATGTTCAACGCGATAGAGAGCGGCACGGGCCACGAATTGCAGCTGCGCGCTGTTCTCGGGCTCGCCGGCGTAAGCGCGCAACTCGCTTCGGCGGTAAGTCGCGTTCAGAGGTCCCAGCCAAAAGAAAACCTCGAAAAGCCACGTTCAATTCCGCAATAAACTTGCGCGAAGGGCCGAGCGGGAATGCCTTACAGGCGAGGCGCGCCGAAAGGAAATCGCAACCGGCTGAAACATGGCCGGCGCTCGGCGGCAGCCAAAGCGGAACGCAAATTGGTCCGCGAAACCCTCCGCACCGCCCGGTCCGCGCTGGTGCTGGCGAAGTTCGCGGTAGTCGACGCGCGTGAACTAGCCGATTGCTGTAAGATGTCGGCGGCGGAGAATGAGGTGCGGTCTTGAGGTTTAGGATCTCGGTTGCTGACGCGCGGCGAACCCTTTTGCGGCTGGTACAGGGGGCACGCGCCGGGCGCAGGTATCTCATAATGGAATATGGCAAGCCGATCGCGATTATCGAGCCGCACAAGAAACCGCGGGGCCGTCGAATTCTGGGGCAGGGAGCCAGCCGATGACCGATAAGCAACCGGCCGACTGGGAGGCGTTGGCGCAGAAGGAGCTGCGCGACAGGCCACTGGAATCGGTCGCTTGGCACACGCCGGAAGGTTTTGAGGTCAAGCCGCTCTACACTGCGGATGATCTGGAGAACCTTGAAGCCGATACCTTGCCGGGTTTTGTGCCGTTCACGCGCGGCGTGCGCGCCACCATGTATACCGGCCGGCCCTGGACGATCCGCCAGTATGCCGGCTTCTCGACAGCGGAAGAATCCAACGCCTTCTATCGCAAGAATCTCGCCGGCGGGCAGATGGGC
Organism: Rhizomicrobium sp.; assembly: GCA_036488975.1. Classification (GTDB taxonomy): domain Bacteria; phylum Pseudomonadota; class Alphaproteobacteria; order Micropepsales; family Micropepsaceae; genus Rhizomicrobium. Next base: position 1,670 of record DASXGS010000290.1, read on the forward strand.
CTGTCGGTGGCGTTCGATCTCGCCACCCACCGGGGCTACGACAGCGACCATCCGCGCGTCGCCGGCGACGTCGGCAAGGCGGGTGTGGCGATCGATTCCGTGGAGGACATGAAGATCCTCTTCGCCGGCATCCCGCTCGACAAGATGAGCGTGTCGATGACGATGAATGGCGCCGTCATCCCGACCATGGCCAATTTCATCGTGGCGGCGGAAGAGCAAAGCGTGCCGCCTGAAAAACTATCTGGCACTATCCAGAATGACATCCTGAAAGAATTCATGGTGCGGAACACCTACATCTATCCGCCCGAACCGAGCATGCGCATCGTTGCCGACATCGTCGCCTACACGGCAAAGCGCATGCCGAAATTCAATTCTATTTCCATTTCCGGCTACCACATGCACGAAGCGGGTGCGACCGCGGTGCAGGAGCTCGCCTACACCTTGGCCGACGGCATCGACTATGTCCGCGCGGCGCTGGCGCGCGACCTTGACATCGACAAATTCGCGCCGCGGCTGTCGTTTTTCTTCGGCATCGGCATGAACTTCTTCATGGAGGTGGCGAAGCTTCGCGCCGCGCGGCTGTTGTGGTCCCGCATCATGCAGGGTTTCGGCGCCAAAAATCCCGAAAGCCTGATGCTGCGCACGCATTGCCAGACCTCTGGCGTGTCACTCACCGAGCAGGACCCGTACAACAACATCGTGCGCACGGCGTACGAGGCACTGGCGGCGGTGCTCGGCGGCACGCAATCGCTGCACACCAATTCCTTCGATGAAGCCATCGCGCTGCCCACCGAATTTTCCGCCCGGATTGCGCGCAATACGCAGCTCATCCTGCAGCACGAAACTCAGGTGATGCGCACGGTCGATCCGCTGGGGGGTTCGTACTACGTCGAGGCGCTCACGAACGCGCTCGCCACCCACGCACAGGCCATCATCGACGATGTCGAGGCAATGGGCGGCATGACCAAGGCGGTCGACGCCGGCATTCCCAAGCTGCGCATCGAGGAGGCGGCCGCCCGCCGTCAGGCGCGCATCGATCGCCGCGAAGACGTGATCGTCGGCGTCAATCGCTTTCAGCCGGAGCACGAAGATCATTTGCCGGTTCGCGAGATCGACAATTCCGCAGTGCGCGCACAGCAGATCGCGCGTCTGAACAATGTAAAAGCGAAGCGCGATTCAACGAAGGTCAATGTTGCCCTCAATGCACTCGCGGAAGGTGCGCGCGGCAATGGAAACCTGCTCGAGCTGGCGGTTGAAGCGGCGCGGGCGCGCGCCACGGTCGGAGAAATTTCCGACGCGATGGAAAAGGTCTTCGGCCGCCATCGCGCCAGTATTCGTGCCATCTCCGGCGTGTATGGCTCGGCGTACGAAGGCGACAACCAGTTCGCATCTCTGCGCGGCGATGTGGAAGCGTTCGCCAAAGAAGAGGGCAGGCGGCCGCGCATCTACGTCGCAAAAATGGGTCAGGACGGCCATGACCGTGGCGCCAAGGTGATCGCCACCGCTTTTGCCGATCTGGGCTTCGATGTCGATATCGGCCCGCTGTTCCAGACGCCGGACGAAACCGCGAAAGCCGCCATCGAATCCGACGTGCACGTGATCGGCGTCTCCAGCCAGGCGGCCGGCCACAAGACACTTGTCCCGCAGCTGCTCGATGAACTCCGCAAACAGAATGCGGACGACATTCTTGTCATTGTCGGCGGCGTCATCCCGCAGCAGGATTATGGGTTCCTCAAGAACGCCGGCGTCGCAGCTATCTTCGGTCCCGGCACCAACATTCCGGAGGCCGCCGCCCGCATCCTGCAACTCATCCGTACACGGAATATCCACCAGGCCGCAGAGTAACAATCTCTATCGGGGCTCCGCGAGAAGATCACACGCGGATGGCAGTTCGCCGCGTCTAGCCTTTGACGTGATTGTCTTCGATCTTCATCTGGCTAAGTGTGGCGGTGGCGGTGCCGAAGCCGGTGGAGGTCCATAGTTTCAGCGGCAACAGATAGTGGCCGTTGGGCGCGGCGGCGCTGGGAATTTCCGCAAACCATCCGAAGGCCGGCGGCAGCGCACGACCCTCCTTCAGGATCTTTGGCTTGAACCCGGCGATCTGGTTGTAGTGTAGCTGGCAGAGATGGGCCTTGCCGCTGTACAGCCCGTTGTCGAGCTTCACGTCCTCATCGCGCAGCCATGTGAATTCGATATTGTAGCGCCGCCGCCCGTCGAACACCGGCGCAACCGTTCCGCACGGATTGTCCGCGCTTTCGTGAATACCGGCGAGCACAGCGGTTGCCGCGCCCAGCGGATCGAGGCCCTCCTTCTTCTGCGCATCGGTCACGGGATATTTGTTCTGGTTGTACGGCGGATCGGCGACGGTGGTGGGCATGCCATCTGCCGCGTAGGTGAGCTTCACACGTTGGTGTTTCTGGCCGCGCCGGTAAAAAGAATCGTACAGCGTCGGCGACACGCCGTGCGGCGAAAGCTGCCCCGTGGAACTGGCATCGATGATCGACTGCCAGAAGGCACTGATTATTCCGCTCGTTTCGAAATGCGAACTGGTCGTGTAACCGGTGGGCCTCAGATGGATATCGAAGCTTGTGCCCCCGATCGGAACCGACCAAAAGGCAATCGAGTAGGCCACATTCAACCGGCCGATATCCGTTGGCGGCAAGCTTGCCACCTTTTCGGCGCCTGGCGCGCTGCCCGATGCAGCAAGTAGGGTGGCCAGCAGGATAGCGGTCGGGACTTTCGGCATCCTCCACTCCAAGACAGTATGCGCCGCCCCACCCGCACGAGGCGCTTATACCTGTGCTGCCGAACATGGCTCAATGATGACCGCAAAGCGCGTTTCGGACATCGCGGCGCTGGCTGAAGCGTTGCGCGCCGCTGACCGCGGCTCGTTGGCCCGGGCCATCACACTGGTGGAATCCACGCGCGCTGCCGATCGGGAGCGGGCCGAAAGATTGCTGACCAGCTTGCTCCAGCACACCGGGGGTGCCCTGCGCATCGGCATTTCCGGCGCGCCGGGCGTTGGCAAATCCACCTTCATCGAGACGTTCGGCGCACATGTGACGGGGGAGGGGCACCGCATGGCGGTGCTGGCGGTCGATCCGTCCTCGCGGCGCTCCGGCGGCTCCATCCTTGGCGACAAGACACGGATGGAAACGCTGGCCCGCAATCCCGCGGCCTTCATCCGCCCATCGCCCGCAGGCATCACGCTCGGCGGCGTGGCCCGGCGCACACGCGAATCCATCCTGCTGGTCGAAGCAGCCGGCTTTGACGTGGTGCTGGTGGAAACCGTGGGCGTCGGGCAGTCGGAAACCGCGGTGGCCGAAATGGTAGATCTCTTTATCCTGCTGATCGGTCCCGGAGGCGGCGACGAACTGCAGGGCCTCAAGCGTGGCGTGATGGAGCTGGCCGATATCGTGCTTGTCACCAAGGCCGACGGTGAGCTGAAACAGGCGGCCGCCCGCGCCGCCGCCGACTACGGCCACGCGCTCCATCTAATGCGCCCCAAACATCCCGGGCTGGCGCCGGAGGTGTGCCAGGTTTCCTCGGTGGAGGGCACCGGAATTGCTGCGGCCTGGGGTGCCGTCCAGCGCTTCCATGAAGCGCTCCGAACATCGGGCAAGCTTACGAAATTGCGCACGGGGCAGCTTCGGCAATGGTTCTGGGATGAGGTGCAGGCGGTGTTGGCCGAAGAAATTGCCGCCGACCCGGAGGTAGCCAGGCAAGCCCGCACCATAGAGGCCGCCGTTCTGGCCGGAACGGCGCTGCCCGATGCCGCCGCCCGTGGCTTGATCCGGCATTTCCGCGGTTCCTGACAGATGGGCCAAGAATCTTGACCCACAGCGGCATGCCCCTTATGAGGGCCGCTTCCAACCAAGACGGAAGTGTCATGTCGCGCCGTTGTGAATTGACCGGCAAAGGGCCCATGGTCGGCCACCATGTCAGCCACGCTAACAACAAGACGAAGCGGGTATTCCGCCCCAATCTTCAGACGGTCTCGCTGGCGAGCGAAGCGCTCGGGCAGAAGGTGCGGCTGCGGATCAGCATGAATGCGCTTCGCTCGGTGGACCGCACCGGCGGTCTCGATCCCTTTCTGCTCAAGGCGAAGGACCACGTGCTGTCCGACCGCGCGCTGAAGCTCAAGCGCCAGATCGCGAAAAAGCAGAGTGCAGCGGAAGCCAAAGCGGCCTAGCGGTCTGTCACCTCGAACATCAGCAGCACGGTTCGCTGCAGCACGAGGTTATAGTTGTCGTCGGAGATCATGTAGAGCAGCGTGTGACCGCCCGCGTCGCGGCGCAGCGCCATACCCTCCATGTTGTCGATGTTCTCGTGCATGGTGAACTTGGCGATCTCGTTTCCCTCCAGCCGGGCGCCTGCTTTGACGTCTGACGCTTCGATCCGGCGCACCGCCCCGACGACACCACGGACCGGTCCGAAATAGTGCCGCTCGAGCAAGTAGAGCTCGCGGTTGTCCGGACTCATCGCGGCATCGGAAATTTCATAGGGCTCGTGATGAATGACACCCAGCTCGGCAAACGGTCGGCCCTTTGCGCTCCCTGAAATCGGGACCAGCCAAGCCGGATGATCGCTGCCGCGAACTTGCGGCGTCTCTGCCACGGTGAACAATATGTCGGACGAAAACCGCGTCAGGCCTTCGAGGCCCGAATTGAAATCAAGCGTGCGAATCTGCTTCGGTGCTAGAATTTCCGTCGGCGCCACGTCGAGAGACCCACGCACATCGTAGCGCCAGATGCGCGCGTCGCGCTCGAAACTGATCGCCACGGGTCCGTCCGGTCCCTTGTCGGATAGCGCGGCAAGTCCTTCCGCGTCCGCCTCGAGTTTCGGAGCCAATTTGCTGCCATCCGCCGCTTCCATGTCGGCCAGTTGCCCGCCGGTGATGCCGTTCAGATTGCCGCGGGTGTCGTACACCAGCTTCGCACGCAGCCAGTGCCCCTCGTCCGATTGCGAAAGCATGTGCGAGCCGTCTGCGCTCACCAAGAGGCCAGACCAGCCTCCGAAGCGGCCTTCCGGCGAGGTGATCTCGATCCCGCCACGATAGAGCAATGCACCCACCTGTTTTTCCTTCAGGTCGGCAGAGGAAAGTGGAAGCGGTTTGTAGTTGAGCGTGAATGCACCGCCGAACGCTGCGTGGATTGGACCGAAACCGAGCCACAAGCCCAGCGCAACACAGGTTGCACCGGCTACAAGCCCCAATCGCGATCGCCCTGTCATGCCGCGGCGCGAATGCGCACGCGCGTGGCTGCGCGATGATGCCCTGGATGGGCAAGCCGCGCACTCTCTTCCGCGAAGAGGGAGATCAGCTGGTCTGTCATCGCGCCACCCAATTGCTCGGCATCGATGATTGTCACGGCACGCCGGTAGTAGCGGGTCACATCGTGGCCGATGCCGATGGCAACCAGCTCAACCGAGGATTTCTCTTCGATATCCGCAATCACCCGCCGCAGATGCTGTTCCAGATAGTTGCCGGAGTTCACCGACAAAGTGGAATCGTCCACCGGAGCGCCATCGGAAATCACCATCAGGATCTGCCGCTGCTCGGGGCGGCCCATCAGCCGGTTGTGCGCCCACATCAGGGCTTCGCCGTCGATATTCTCCTTAAGCAACCCTTCGCGCATCATCAGTCCGAGATTCTTGCGCGCGCGCCGCCACGGCTCGTCCGCGGCCTTGTAAACGATATGGCGCAGATCGTTCAGCCGGCCCGGGTGCGGCGGCTTGCCCTCCGCAATCCAGTGCTCTCGGCTTTGCCCGCCTTTCCACGCTCGTGTGGTGAAGCCAAGAACTTCCGTTTTCACCGCACATCGCTCGAGCGTACGAGCGAGAATATCGGCGCACATCGCCGCAACCATGATGGGCCGTCCACGCATTGAGCCGGAATTGTCGAGCAGCAGCGTCACCACGGTGTCGCGGAAGTTCATGTCCTTCTCGCGTTTGAACGAGAGCGGATACATGGGGTCGATGATGATGCGCGGCAACCGCGCGGTATCGAGTAATCCTTCCTCCAGATCGAAATCCCAGCTGCGGCTCTGTTGCGCGAGCAGCAGGCGCTGCAGGCGATTGGCGAGCCGCGCCACAAGGCCCTGCATCGCTTGCAGCTGCTGATCGAGGAAATTGCGCAGGCGGGTGAGTTCATCGCCGTCGCAGAGATCCGTGGCGCCGACCATCTCGTCGAACTTGGCGGTGTAAACTCGATAGCCCCATTCATCCTGATTGGCGAAAGGCTGCTCGGGATAGCGGGGGCGCATGCTGTCGTCGGCGTCCTGCGCTTCATCTGGTTCGGCCGGTTCGGTTCGGATTTCGGCCGCGGTTTCCTCGCCATCCTCGCTTTGAGATTCACTCACCTCCGCTTCGCTGGTCTCGGACTCGGGAGTTGCTTCCGCGCCTTCGCTACCTTCTTGGTTTTCTGGCTCGCCTTCGGTTTCGTCCGCGCCTTCGGCTTCGGCTTCGTCGCCAAGATCGTCGCCCAGTTCCAGATCGCGGAGGATGGTGCGGGTGAGCTTCGCGAACGCCTTCTGGTCGCGCATCGCAGTTTCGAGTTTCGCCAGATCGCTGCCGGCGCGCTCTTCGATCCAGGGCCGCCACAGAT
>DASXGS010000300.1:0-2313 GCA_036488975.1 Rhizomicrobium sp.
GGCGTGGTTCGCGCGGCGTCGCTGATGATCGGCCACAAGACCTTTGATGAGGCGCACCGCGCCTATTACCGGGCCTATCTCGCGCGGCCTTCGACGGCGATGACAACGGTGGCCAGCCTGAACGCCACGATCAAGACAGGGTACGAGACAGCGGACGTCCATAGCTTCGGCGATATACCGGTGCTGACGGTCGGTTCCGCAGACCCACTGCAAGGTGGCAGCGACGACTTCAAGACCGTGCGGGACTACGACAAATGGAGGGTGCGCCAGCGTGGCTGGTTGGCTTCGGTGGCGCGGATGTCGTCACGCGGGCAAGGCCCGCTGATCGTTCCCAACTCTACACACGCGAGCATGACACTGGGTGCGCAACAAAGCGCGTGGCTAAGCGCAGCGGTCGTGAAGTTTCTCACGGCCTTGCACTGAGCTTCACTGCTCCATCAGCCGCGGCATGATTTCGACGAAGTTGCAGGGGCGGTGGCGGATGTCGAGCTGCCATTTGAGGATGCCGTCCCAGCCATCCTTCACCGCGCCGGTCGAGCCGGGCAGGGCGAAGAGGTAGGTGCCTTTCGCGACACCGGCGCAGGCCCGCGACTGAACGGTGGAGGTGCCGACTTTTTCATACGAGATTTGATGGAAGAGGACGGAGAAGCCGTCGATCTCCTTCTCGAATACCGAGCGCATCGCTTCCACCGTAATATCGCGGCCGGTAAGGCCCGTGCCGCCGGTGGAAATCACCGCATCGATCTGAGAGTCATCGATCCAGCGGCGCAGCTGCGCGGCGATTTGCGCACGATCGTCACGCAACAGCGCGCGCGCGGCGACGATATGACCGGCTTCCTTGATACGAGATTCCAAGGTGTCGCCGGAGGTGTCATTGCTGGCGTCGCGCGTGTCGGAAACGGTTAGCAGCGCGATGCGGACGGGAACGAACGCGATCGATTCATCAATGCGGGGCTGAGGCATCGCTCACCAGCATAGGCTGCGGCGATGGCGTTTGCGAGGGCGCTTGCGGCTGCGCGGCGACGCCTGGCGGCGGCACCAGATGAATCGGTGTGTAAGTGACCGGTGATGCGGTGCCGGCGCTCGACGGCGCGGTGTACGTCGTCTGATAGCGCGGCCAGTATCCGCGCGCGGTATCTTCGAGCGTGTGGGACGGCGTGCCGGCCAGATTGCTGTACATCCAGTAATACGTCATCACGCGCTTCACATAGGCGCGGGTTTCCTGCGCCGGCATGGTTTCGATGAACATGAGCGGATCGTCCTTGCCACTCATCCACTTCATCACATTGCCGGGACCGGCATTGTATGACGCTGCCAGCTGAAGCACGCCGCCGCCGGCCATATCGAGCAGCTGCTGCAGATATTTCTGTCCCAGCGCCATGTTGTAGGACGGATCGCAGAGCTGCTCGGTGCTGGGTTGGCCGCCCGCCATTTGCGCGGCGGTCGCCGGCATCAGTTGCATAAGCCCGCGTGCGCCGACCGGCGACAAAGCGGCCGGCTGGAACTTGCTTTCGGTGCGCGTGATGGCGAGCACCAGCGCTTTATCCAGTTGATAGCCATTGCTCGGCCCATAGCCCGGCACGGGAAACAGGCCAGTGAGATAGCGGCCGCGAGACGCGAGTTCCTCGCTGGTGCGGAGCTCCAGATCGGCAAAGCTCATTTGGTGCGCGATCGCGGCGTAGGTTTCGCGGTAGCGCATGTCCAGATTGCCAAGCGCGCGCTTCATCTCGTCATGCACGTACTCGCCCTGACCGGCCTGCCACAGCGCCACGGCACGATGGGCCGAGGGGTCCTGCATCAGGGTGGCGAAACTTGCCGGATCGGCGACCGGCTGCGCGAATCTCTGGGAGCTCGCCTGGCCGAGCAGCTTCTCGGCGAGCAGCCCATAGAAGGTCGGCTGCTGGCGCGCGGCATAATTCAGCAATGTCACAACGCGGGCAGGATTGCCGTTCGCCATGTCGGCGCGCGCGGCCCAGAACGCAGCGCTCCCGCGTACCCAGTTCGGATTCGAGCCATTTTGCGCCAGCGTCTCGAAGCGGCTGGCAGCGGTGTCGTACTTGCCCATGCGGTAGGCGGCGAGGCCCGCCCACCAGTCGAGCATCGGCGTGGTGAGACGGTCGGCATCTGCGGGCCGCAGCGCCACGTCGAAGGCTTCGTAATCCTGGCCCATCGCCATGTAGGCAGCGGCAACGCGTACATAGAGTCGCGCGATATCGGAGGAGGGCACGGTGTTGGTGGCGGCGAGCGCCTGCACGGCGGCATCGCCCTGGGCTGGTTGCCCGGCGCGAATCGCTGCGGTGATTTGTGTCGCGA
>DASXGS010000364.1:0-1593 GCA_036488975.1 Rhizomicrobium sp.
CATGCGCCCAGCGCGCCGGCGAAGAGGCCCGCGCCTGCACCGGCCAACATGAGCCGCGTGGGCGCGAGCCGGCGCACAGCAAGCAGCGTCGCGGCCAGAATTGGAAGGGCGAGTGCCACAATGCGCCAGGGACAGACCTGCGACGAACTCCCCATCACCAAATGTCCACGCAGAGCTGGCGGAACGCTCGTCAGTTGCTGCATTGCGATGGTGAGAAGGAGCGCGAGCGGCACGAAGACGGCCAAGGTCGGGGGTGCGGCCGCACTGCCGGGGAACGACAGCCGTACAACCAGCCACAACGCGGCTCCTGCCAACGCCGCCGTGTAACCGAACTTTACCCAGTAGCCGAGCGTGTGCATGGCGGGCATCAGGTCCGGCCGCACGCCCAACCAGGCCACCATAAGAACGGCCGACACGGCAGCTCCGGCCAGAACGATCGGTACAAGCCGAAGGACGGGCGCATGCCTTGGCGTCGGTTTCAGTTCGCCCGAGAGTTGCGCGATGAGATCGGCGGTGTTCATGGCTTGCGCACCAGCAACTTGGCGCCCAAAGCCTTCAGGCTGCGATGCACACTTGTCTTGACCGCCGCCTCCGACATTGCGGTCGCTTTGGCCACCTCCGCCGTCGACAATTCCTCGATCTTCACCTTGCGCAGAACCTCCCGCTGACGCACCGGCAATTCCGAGAGCAGGCGTTCCGCATCGATGCGCGCACCGGCCGCTTCGGTCTCATCCGGCGAGAACAGAGCTCCCGCATCCTCCAGAGGAATGGTGCGTGTCCGCCGCGCGCGCCGCAAATGATCGATGAGCTTGTAGCGTGCAATCGCGTAGACCCATGCGGTGAATGGATTCGCCGCATCATAGGTTGCGCGTCGTACATGCAGCGCTATCAAAGTTTCCTGCACCAGATCCTCGGCGTCGGCCCCCCCTGCAAGCCTGCGGCGGTAGTAGGCCCGCAGATGGGTCGCAAGTTCCGCCAGCAACTGACGATAAGGCACAACTTCACCGGCAAGCGCAGCCAGCATCAGCGCCTTCAGACGTGGCTCTGCGGCAATCAAGTCTGCGCCTCTCCCTCGTCAATTCGCCGTGACCGGCCAAACGGTTACAGGCGAGCATCGAAATATTGCGAACCGACTGTAACCGATTTGGTGCGCCGGCCGAATTAGCGTTCAGGCAGGTCACTGGCGACCGGCCGTCAATCGAGAGGAACGGATATGAAAGGCTCATGGAGCGGTATCGCGGTCGTGGCAACGTTCGCCTGCGGCCTTGGCTCGGCGGCGCTTGGCGCGGACACGAGTTCGATGTCGGGCGCGGGTATGTCGGGGCACATGTCCTCCGGCACCATGCAGGATAGTTCCGGCTGTCCCAAGCAGGCGATGTCTGGTGGGATGCACGATGGCGCCATGCAGGGCGGCTCCATGGAGTCCGGCAACATGGCGGGCGATTCAATGCACTCTGGTTCAATGGAGTCCGGCAGTGCGATGCATTCCGGCGCGATGAAGTCGAACTGTCACAAACACGCCATGCATCACGCCGCGATGAAGAGCGGAGATTCGATGAATTCCCAGTCTTCGGGACACTGAGGGCGCGTAGG
>DASXGS010000389.1:0-3383 GCA_036488975.1 Rhizomicrobium sp.
ACTCACGCCAGCGTTCGTGCCGGCCAACGTTTCACTGATCATGCGCTCCTAAACGGGCGCAGTTCACGCGCCCTGGCGGCCACCCGAATTGGGGCCGATTCGATGAGCAATAATATATTAGGCCCGAACAAAATGTCAACCACCGCTAAAGCGCGGTGATCTTCGCGCCGCAGGTCAGCCCCACTTATTCGTTGTGACCGAGACAGATCGCTCGGGCAACGTTCTGGTCGCGATACCTATTGCGTAAGCAGCCGGCAAATCTCGTCCAACTTCGCATTCTCCTTTTCGTTGACGAGCCAGTCGGCCAGACGCTGCAGGCGCGCAATGTTGTCGGGATTGGCGTCATCGAAGTCCTCATTCACGGCGAGCGGATCCTTCGCCATGTCGGTTCCCAGTGTAACTTCGAAGCGCTTGTGGCGGCCGCCCAATAGTTGATCGCACTGGTAGCAAACGGTGTCCGCATTTCCGTCCATCAGAATGGAAAGGATCGGATGCAGCCAATTCAGATCGCCCCAGGATCGCGCCTCCGCGTAGGGAATTCTACGTTCCAGCGACCCCGTGCCAAGCGATACCACCGTGTAGGTTGCGCCAGGATAGAGTACAGAGGCCGCGGACAGCGCGCAGAGCGACGGATTGTTGGCGAAGACACCGCCATCCACCACGCCGAACGACTCGCCAGCGGAATTCGTGACGTTCGCCGGAGGAAAATAGGTGGGGGCCGCGGACGTCGCTCTCGCCACATCCCTGAGCAGGAAATTGAACTGCTCCGGTTTTTCGCCCGGAGCAAGTCCGACACTGCGCGCCTTCCACGACTTGAAAAACATCGGCTTTCGACTCGACGCCACGCCGTCGTTTTCCTCCTCTTCGAAAAGCTGAATAGCGTAAGTGGGGATAAGAATTTCTGTGGAGCGGATGTCTCCCAGCAAAGCGTTCCCGAGCGTGCTTCGCAAAATCGCCTCCAGGTTGTCCGGCTGATACTTGGGGCCGGTTAGCTGGGCTGGATTGGAGGCGCGTTGCCACATGGAGCGCGCGAAGATTTCTCCACCATGTTGGGCGTAAAGATTGCCGAGATCGCTGGCGCTATGCCCGCTAGCCAGTCCGCATGCGATGATCCCGCCGGTCGAGGTGCCCGAAATCATATGGAAGAGACTTGCGGCAGGCCTGTCCGTTCGCCGCTCTATTTCTGCGATTACTCTAGCGGGCAGTATGCCGCGAATGCCGCCCCCATCGATGGAAAGAATAAAGATGTTGTCCTGAGCGTTTCTGGGCCCAAGATTGGGCTGCGGCATCACACCCCTCCACCAGCAGAATGTAAGTATACAGCAATTCTTCCGGAAAAATAGTAGGGGGACCCGAAGAACTCCGTCAAATCAGAGCGTTCGTAGTCTAGCGCAGCATTCGCGGCACACCGGGGTTGCCGGGGCCGCATTCGAGCCCCCCGCGGTCCCGGTGCGCCGGTCGGCAGCCGCGGCGTATGTGGATTGCAGAAGATTCAGCGGTGTTGCATGGCCGGGGCGGAACGAATGCGATATTCGCGCCGCCCCGGTGCATAAGAGAAGCTTAGCGGAACATGCTACGCAGCTGACCCGCGTTGTCGATCTCGCAGCTGTGGGCGAGGCAAGGCAGATCCCAAAGCGTCTCGATGGTCGCCAGCAGCGAGTAATGGTTCGCCGGCACGTGGAGCTGCGTGGGAGCGGTGCCCGAATCGCTCGAGTTGATCACGATCATCGGCACGCGCGCGCCGCCGAGCACGATGCCGTTCCGGCCCACCGGGCTGGCGCAGCAGCCCGCGAAGCCCGAATAATCGTCCTCATCCCACACGATCACGATGGATGACGAGCCCTTCTGCCAGACGCTGGAGTTCATGATCTTGCCGACGGTGTTCCGCAGGAACCGATCGCCCAGCTTGATTGCGCCATGGTCGAGGCCGGAGTCCGGATAGCCGCATTGCGGCTGATTGACCAACGCCGCTTGCGACGGGCTGATGCCGTGCATGTCGTGGCATTGGTCGGGCGCGATGAAGACGAAATTCGCGACGTTGCCTGAGGCCAGATCGGAATCGAAGTGGTTCTCGAACGGCACGATGTGCGAAAGCCGCATATCCGAATGGCGAATATCGCTGAAGTACAGGAACGGGTTGTGCTTCTGCGCGTACAGCTTGACGACTGTGCCATCAATGGTCGGCGCGTATTCGACGTCGTAGCCGCGCTTGGGCATCGACTGGAAATAGCCTTTCCAGGTTTTGCCGTTGCTTTCCAGTGCGTCGACGATGTTATCGCCCCTGAACCAGTGCGGCGCGTTCGTGGCTTTCCTGATCTCCTGCTTCGTCAGGAAGTTCCCCGCGGTCTGATCCCCGGAATCCGGCACGAATTCTTCCGGCGCGCAGGTGATGGTCTTGCCTGCCGCGCAGTCGTCGAAAATGCCCTGGAAGCTTCCGGAGGCGAACGCCAGATAGTTGGGCAGGCTCGGATGGGTGACGCCGTAATATTCCGTCTCGACGTTGTACTGCGAAGCCAGCTGGTTGATGAACGGCGCATCCTTGGTGTTGCCGATGATTTCATCGTAGGCGTGGTTCTCCATCATGATGACGAAGATGTGCTTCGGCGCAGCGGCATCTGCCGCGGTAGCCACGCCAAGCGAAGCGATTGCAGCAAGCGCGGAGGCGCGCAAGTTTTTCAGCAGTTTCATTCGATATTCCCTCACGGTGAATTTGGATGGCACGCGGGCATCGCTTACGCGACTTCGACTCCCGCGTGCCCACCTTGCAGGGCGAGAACGAACTTCTTTCGACAGTCTTGTGTCGGTTGCGTGAACCGTGCCGGTGCGGACTATTTCACGGTGCGCGGCTCGCCGGGGCGCCCGAGGTCGCATTCGAGTGGGGCGCGATCCCAGTGGGCGAGGTCGGCCGCTGCGGCGTAAGTGGATTGCAGGAAATCCATCAGTGTTTGTTCGGGATCGCGTGCGGCGCGCACGGCATCATAGGGCAGGAGGAATTCGCCGAGGTCCTTGCTGAAGAAGGCTTCTGCTGGTTGCACGCGCGCGTCAGCAAAACCCTGCGGAGCCGGGTACGCGTAAGAATAGAACGCAGCGTAATCGATCGGTCCGCCGCCGGGCCAGAAGCCGGCGCTGGAGACTTCGTGGCTGTAGGCTTCGCGCACCACGGCATCGGAGAGATGTGGGATGCCGCCGGGATGCAGCGGGGCAGGGCGGCCGGAGAAGCGCGTCACCGCGAGATCGAAGCTGCCCCAGAAGAAATGCACCGGGCTCGCTTTGCCGAGAAACGCGGTGCGGAAATGCGAGAACACATCGTGCGTGCGCAACAGGACGCGCCAGAAGCGGTGGGCATATTCCTTGTCGTAGTCGCGATGAACGGTGTCGCGGTC
>DASXGS010000408.1:0-1552 GCA_036488975.1 Rhizomicrobium sp.
AACTCACGCCTCGATGAACTTCTGCCGTGGGAATGGGCCGCTGCGCGGCAGCCGGAAAAGCTCGCGGCCTGAACCCCGGCCGCTGCCCCGCCGCCACCGAAAAATCAAGCCGGCGGCAAAGGGTGCCAAAACACCGCTTACGATAGATGACATGGGACGTGCCGCTCACATGTGAAATTAGTGCAATATCAGCGGTGGCCGGGTTTGTTTGGACAGGATTCCGCTTCGGATAAGTGGATCCTCTGCCGGTTGCAGTATGCCGATTTTGGCGTGGCGTGAAGGGAGCGCGTAGCCCGACCGGAGCGACGCGCCAAAATCGGCGGCGAAATTTTTCATGCTGCCGCGACCTGCGGCAGATTTCCGAAGTAGGCTTGATCGGGCGTGCGCCGGTCAAGGCTCGAATGCGGCCGTTTGCGATTGTAAAAATCGAAATAGCGGGCGAGCGAAGTGCGCGCTTCGCCGACGCTGTCGTAGGCACGCAGATACACCTCCTCGTACTTGACCGAGCGCCACAGCCGCTCGACGAAGACGTTGTCGCGCCACGAGCCTTTGCCGTCCATGCTGATGGCGATGCTGTTGCGCGAGAGCAGGCCCGTGAACTCGGCGCTGGTGAATTGGCTGCCCTGGTCGGTATTGAAGACGTCGGGCCTGCCGTGTTTTGCCAGCGCCTCCTCGACGGCATCGAGACAAAAGCCGGTTTCCATTGTGATCGAGACCCGCCAGGACAGAACCCGGCGGGCGAACCAGTCCAGGACAGCGGTCAGATAGACAAAGCCGCGGGCCATGGGCACGTAGGTGATGTCCGTGGCCCAGACCTGGTTGGGCCGCTCCACCGCCAAGCCGCGCAGCAGATACGGATAAATCTTGTGGCCTGGCGCCGGTTTTGACGTGTTCGGCCGGCGATAGATCGCCTCGATCCCCATGCGCTTCATCATGGTGATGACGCGATCGCGCCCGATGGCGATGCCTTCGCCATCCAACAGATCGCGCAGCAGCCGGCTGCCCGCAAACGGGTATTCCAGATGCAGCTCGTCGATCCGGCGCATGATCACCAGATCGGCCGGCGAAACCGGACACGGATCGTAGTAGACGCTGCTGCGGCTGAGATTCAAAAGCTTCGCCTGCCGTGTGACCGAAAGCTCGTGCAAACGGTCGATCATCGCTTTGCGCTCAGCATGCCGGCCTTGCCGAGCGCACCGGCCAAAAAATCGTTCTCCAGCGTCAGTTCGCCGATCTTTGCGTGCAGCGACTTCACGTCTACGGAAGGTACCGCTTGCGCAGCCGCTCCGCCGCCGAAAACCCCAGCCGCCCCCTCAAGAAGCTGCCCCTTCCAGGTCGTAATCTGGTTGGGATGCACATCAAACAACTGCGCCAGTTCGGCCAGCGTCTTCTCCCCCTTCAGCGCCGCCAGCGCCACCTTCGCCTTGAATGCCGGTGTGTGGTTCCGCCGTGCCCGTCTCGTCATGATTCCCCTCCCGATGCGCGGCAACCCTCGCCGCTCTCAGGCAGAAAATCCACTTATCCTACTGTCCAGATTTTCCCGGCCAGCTCT
>DASXGS010000071.1:0-8953 GCA_036488975.1 Rhizomicrobium sp.
CCGGTGGCGACAGCGGCAAGGATAACAGCTTGGGCGCCGCGAACGCGCATCTCGGGAATGCGCCCGCGCCGGCCACCGGCAGGCAGCCTTCCGGCAACCCGTCCACCAGCACGCAGCCGCCGCCGAAGAAGCCCTGACCACAATGCACAAGGGCTCCTGCCTGTGCGGCGCCGTCACCTTCCAGGTTGACGGCTCGCTCCATGCACCGGACGCCTGCCATTGCTCCCAATGCCGGAAGCAATCCGGTCACTATTGGGCTTCCACCAACGTGCCACCTTCGGCGCTGACACTGCAGGGCGCAGACAACATTCGCTGGTTCCAGTCGTCTGCGAAGGTGCGGCGTGGCTTCTGCGCAATCTGTGGATCGGTGATGTTTTGGGAGCCCACTGACAGAAACGATTTCATTGCTGTCGCGATGGGCGCATTCGATGTCCCCACAGGCACGCAGCTCGCCAAGCACATCTTCGTGGCGGACAAGGGCGATTACTACGAGATCGCCGACGGCCTGCCGCAAAGTCCAGGCTACTGAGAAGCCACGCGATGGCTGACAAGACCTTGCTCCTCGTCGTGCCCGTGACATGGGCCGGGTTGTGGACGACGCCGCTTGCGGAGATTGCGCCCGAGCTGAACTTACGCGTGGAAGGACGCGATGCGTATGAGCGCGGCGAGGTCGATTATGTTTTCACCTTCCGCCCGCCGCACGGATTCCTGAAAACGCTTCCGAGCGCGAGATTGGTGTTTTCGGTGGGCGCCGGCGTGGACGGCATCCTCAGCGATCCCGAATACCCGAAGAAGGTGCCGCTGGTACGGTTCGTAGACCGCACGCTGTCGGGCGAGATGGCGCAGTTCTGCGTGATGCACGTGCTGATGCACTACCGCATGCAGCGCTTCTTCGATCGCGCGCAAGCCGAACGCAAATGGCGGCAGGCGCTGCTGCCAAAGCGCGCGAAAGAAACGCGCATCGGCATTCTGGGCCTGGGCGAGATCGGTACGCTGGCCGCCGAGCGGCTGCGCGACTTCGAATTCGATGTGGCCGGCTGGAGCCGCACACATAAGGACGTGCCCGGCGTAAGGAGTTACGCGGGCCAGGAGGAACTTGGCGCGTTTCTCGAGCGCAGCGATATTCTCATCTGCCTGCTGCCGCTGACGACAGATACGCGCGGCATCCTGAACGCCAAACTGTTCGCACAATTGCCGAAGGGTGCGTACGTCATCAACGTCGCGCGCGGGGGCCACCTGGTAGATGAGGACCTGATTGCCGCAATCGACTCCGGCCATCTCTCCGGCGCCACCCTGGATGTGTTTCACACCGAGCCGCTGCCGGAATCCCATCCGTTCTGGACACACCCGAAAATCACGGTGACGCCGCACATCGCGGCGATTTCCGAGCCGCGCGTCGCTGCGCAATATGTGGTGGACGGCATCCGCCGCTTCGAACGCGGCGAACCCGTCGGCAATATTGTCGACCCGAACCGAGGTTATTGAACGTCGGTTCGATTCCGCCTGTTCGGCGCGCGGGCAAAGATCGAACGTGTCATTAAACGTTGATTTGACGCCCCAGTGAGCGCGTTCGATTGTGCGGCAATCTGCTGGGGGAATTTAAAAATCATGAGCAACTCACACGTGCGCCGCAGTGTCCTGCTGTCGCTCGCGCTGATGTCATCGGTGGCGGTTTCGCATGCTGTCGCGCAGCCAACATTGCTCGCGATCGGGAACCTTACCGACTCTCACGCCGGTTCCAACGCAGACCTGTCGGGACTCAATTACTCGCTCGAGAATGGAGCGCCCGCGAACCTGCTTGGCGGCCTGGGATCAGGCATGACGTATGCCGGAGTTGGTGAGCCCGGATGGGATCGAACCATCGACCCTCTGATTAAAAGTCAGATGCTCTGCCGCTGAGCTACGGGCTCTCCGAGGCGCGCGGACCATATGTAGGGCAGCCCGCCCGGTCAATGCATCCGCCCCGCGTGAAGCCCGAACGCGATTATTCGGTTTCATGCGCGCGGCGCGGGAAACCGGCAGCAAATTCATGCAGGCGGCCGGCGGCGATGGCGGCGCCCAAGCTCGCCATCAGATCCTGATAGTAGGTGAGGTTGTGCCAGGTGATGAGCATCGAGGCGATGATCTCGCCCGCCTTCACCACATGGTGCAGATAGGCGCGGCTGTAGTCGCGGCAGGCCGGGCAGCGGCATTCGGGATCAAGGGGTGACGGATCGTCGGCGTGGCGCGCATTGCGCAGATTGAGCGTGCCTGCGCGCGTGAACGCCTGCCCGTTGCGGCCCGAGCGCGTCGGCAGCACGCAATCGAACATGTCGATGCCGCGCAACACCGCGCCGACGATGTCGTCCGGCTTGCCGACACCCATCAGATAGCGCGGACGGCCGCGCGGCAGCAGCGGCACGGTTGAATCCAGCACCTCGAACATGGCGGATTGCCCTTCGCCCACCGCAAGGCCACCCACCGCGTAACCATCGAAGCCGATTTCGATCAGCGCTTCCGCCGAGCGCTGGCGCAGACGTGGGAACACGCCGCCCTGCACGATGCCGAAGCAGGCGCGGCCCGGCTGCTCGCCGAACGCCGCCTTCGAACGCTTCGCCCAGCGCATCGACAGCGCAAGCGAGGATTCAATTTGCGTCTCGGTTGCGGGAAACGCGGGGCACTCGTCCAGCACCATCTGGATGTCGGAGCCGAGCAGGCGCTGGATTTCCATCGCGCGTTCCGGCGACAGGAATTCGCCGGCGCCATCGATGTGCGATTGGAAGGCAACACCCTCTTCCGTGATCTTGCGCAGCTTGGCGAGCGACATCGCCTGGAACCCGCCGGAATCGGTGAGGATCGGCCCGTCCCACGCCATGAATTTGTGCAGGCCGCCCAGCCGCGCGATGCGCTCGGCACCCGGGCGCAGCATCAGGTGATAGGTGTTGCCGAGGAGGATGTCCGCGCCGGTTGCGCGCACGCTTTCCGGCAGCATGGCCTTCACCGTGCCCGCCGTTCCAACCGGCATGAACGCGGGGGTGCGGATGTCACCGCGCGGTGTGCGGATCACACCGGTGCGGGACGCGCCATCGGTTGCGGAGATCTCGAAAGCGAACAATCAGAACCCTTCGCGCAAGGGGAAATCTGCGACGATGGCTTTACCGCCGGTGAGCGCCTTCACCTCGTGTTGTGTGTGCGGCGGGATGATCGCCACCACACCCGGGCCGGCGATATGCGTTTCGCCGCCGAATGCGATTTCGAGTTCGCCCTCGAGGATATGCCAGACCTCTTCCTGCTCGTGCTGGTGCGGATGAATGGTGGCGCCTTGCGCGAAATGCCAATGCGCGAACGTCATCTTGCCGGAATGGAAGATGTGGCCGCGCCAGCCGGGCAACTTCTCCCGTAGCTCGAGTGCGTTGGTGTCGATGATGGTCATGGCGGGTCTATAGCACGAAAAAGCAGGCACGCGTCGCCATAGGAGTAGAAGCGATAACCTTCGCGAATGGCTTCCGCGTAGGCGCGGTGCATCGTTTCCATGCCTGCGAACGCGCACACCAGCATGAAAAGCGTGGAGCGCGGCAGATGGAAATTTGTCAGCAGGATTTCCGCGGATTTGAATCGATAGGCGGGGGTGATGAAGAGGTTCGTTTCGCCGGAGAATGGGTGGAACGCCCCGGTCTCATCGCTGGCGGTTTCGAGCGTTCGCAGGGACGTGGTGCCGACTGCCGCGATGCGGCCGCCTCTCGTGCGCGCTCTATTCAGATGCACAGCCGCACCCTGCGAAACAGTGGCCCATTCGGCATGCATACGATGCGCGGCCGTGTCGTTCGCTGTGACCGGCAGGAAGGTGCCGGCGCCGACATGCAAGGTCACAGTTTCGCGCTCGATAGCCTTTTTCTCCAGCCGCGAAAACAGTTCCGGCGTGAAATGCAAACCAGCCGTCGGCGCCGCAACCGAACCTTCGTATTCAGCAAACACGGTTTGATAGTCGCAGACATCCTGCGCATCGGGTTTTCGCTTGCCGGCGATATAGGGCGGCAGCGGCACCTCGCCTTGGCGCGCGATCGCCGCATCCAGATCGGCGCCCGCGCGATCGAATTGCACTTCGACCTCGCCGGCATCGCCGCGCGCGATCGCGTCTGCGGTAAGGGTTTGTCCCAGCCGCAGCCTGTCGCCCGCCGCGAGCTTCTTGGCCGGACGTGCAAAGGCAAGAAAGCGGTTCGGCGCGATCCGTCTGTGCAGCATCAGTTCGATCTTCGCGCCTTCGCCATCCGCGCCCGCGCGCGGCAGCCGCCGCCCATGCAGCCGCGCGGGAATCACCTTGGTGTCGTTGACGACGAGAACATCATCGCGGCGAAGGAAGTCCGCCAGATCGCGGACCTGCGCATGCTGCAGCGTTCCCTCCGCTTGCACGACCAGCATGCGCGCGGAATCGCGAGGATGCACTGGCCTAAGCGCGATCCGGTCTTCCGGTAATTCGAAATCGAACAGCGAAACGTCCATGGCCCGGATAAACCGGGCCATGACGGATGGGGTCAAGCCCCCGCGCTCTCCAGAACGGCGGCGATGATGCGGTCCTGCGTGGCTTCGTCCAGATAGGGATGCATGGGCAAGCTGATGACGTGGTTCGAGAGCCTGTCGCTGACCGGGGTGCCCGCGCTCGGAAAATGCGCGTAACCCTTCTGCTGCGACAGGGGCGTCGGATAGTAGATCGCCGTGGGAATGCCTTTCGCCTTCAGATCGGCGGCGAGCCCGTCGCGGTCCGGCACCTGGACGGTGTACTGCGCCCAGCTGGATTGGGCGCCTTCGATCACATGCGGCGGCTGAACGCGATTGGAACGGCGGAAGGCCTCGGTGTAACGCTGCGCGATGCGGTCGCGCATTTCCAGCTCGTCGGCGAAGATCTTCAGCTTCTCGATCAGGATCGCGGCCTGGATGGTATCCAGCCGCGAGTTCACGCCGATGCGCACATTCTCGTATTTGTCGGCACCCTGGCCGTGTATGCGGATGGAGCGCAGCAGTTCGGCCAGCGCATCGTCGTTGGTGAAGGTCGCCCCGCCGTCGCCGTAGCAGCCGAGTGGTTTGGCGGGGAAGAAACTGGTGGCCGCGGCGTCACCGATGGCGGCGGTTTGCCGGCCATCCAGCGTGGCGCCGAAGGCCTGTGCGGTATCGACCAGCAGCTTCAGCTTTTCGCGCACGCCAATCGGCTCGATGCCGCGGTAGTCGGCTGGCTGCCCGAACAGATCGACCGTCATGATCGCGCGAGGCGTCAGCTTGCCTTCGCGCTTCACCATCGCGATGGCGGCTTCGAGGCTGCGCGGATCGATGTTGTAGGTGTCCTCCAGCACATCGACGAACACCGGAGTGGCGCCGACCAGCGCCACCACTTCGGCTGACGCTGCAAACGTAAAGGCCGGCACGAACACGGCGTCGCCCGAACCGATATTCCACCCGCGCAGCACGATCATCAGCGCGTCGGTGCCGTTGGCGCCGGCGATGCAGTGCTTCACGCCGGCGTATTCGGCCAGTTGTTCCTCCAGCGCGCGGACCTGCGGGCCCATGACGTACTGGCCACCCTCCACTGCAGCGGAGACGGCACGGTCAATCTCGGCGGCAATGCGGCGGCGCTGCGCCTGCAAATCGATGAAGGGGATGGACATGGCGGTTCCGGGGCGTGGCCTGGCATCTAGCGGACCGGTTGCCGGACCCTCAACCCATTGGCAGACAAGATTTATTGCCGAATCCTACGCTGTGCGCATTTTCACGATCCGGTCGGGTTCGCCGGAAATGGCGCCGTTGTTGTGCTCGCCGCCCTTCTTGACCGCGTCGACATGCTCCATACCGGAGACGACCTTACCCCACACCGTGTACTGCCGGTCGAGCCACGGTGCGTCATCGAAGCAGATGAAGAATTGGCTGTTCGCGCTGTTGGGATTGTTGGTGCGCGCCATGGAGACGGTGCCGCGCACGTGGCTTTCATTGGAGAACTCTGCCTTCAGGTCCGGCAGGTCGGAGCTGCCGGTACCGGTGGGATCGCCCGTCTGCGCCATGAAACCCGGTATGACACGATGGAACGGTGCGCCATCGTAGAACCCGCGCTCCGCCAGTGCCCTGATGCGCTCCACATGTTTCGGCGCCAGATCGGGCCGCAGCTCGATCTCCACCGGTCCACTCTTCAATTCCATCGTGATCGTTTCAGATTTGTCAGTCACTGTGTCCTCAGTTCGCTAACGCGCTTGACCAGAAGATCGGCCACATAAGGCGTGGTGAATTTGGTGATGTCGCCGCCCAGCATGGCGATTTCCTTCACCAGCCGCGAGGCGATGGCCTGGTGGCGTGGGTCGGCCATCAGGAACACGGTTTCGATCTCCGGGTTCAGCCGCTGGTTCATGCCGACCATCTGGAATTCGTATTCGAAGTCCGATACCGCGCGCAGGCCCCGCACGATTACGCTGGCACCTACCTGTTCCGCAAACTTGATCAGCAGGGTTTCGAATTTCTCGACGGCGATGGTGGCGCGGCCATCGCCGGTCAGCGGCGCGGTTTCATGACGAATAATGTCGAGCCGTTCCTGCAATGAGAACAGCGGGGACTTGGAAGGATTCGTGGCGACGCCGATCACCAAGTGATCCACCAGCTTCACCGCTCGGCCGATAATGTCCATGTGACCCAAGGTCGGCGGATCGAAAGTGCCGGGATAGAGCCCGACGCGCTTTTTCATGGTCGCCCCCTATTCTCCGTTTTCCGCCGTTTCCTCGATCCGCTCGACCGAAACAACCCGCTCGTTCTCTTCCACCCGGAACACCGTCACCCCCTGCGCAGCGCGGCCTTGAAACGAGATGCCGCTGACCGGCACGCGGATCGTCTGGCCCTGATCGGAAATCAGCATCAGGTCATCGGATTCTTCCACCGGGAAAGCAGCGACGATAGCGTGGTTCTTCCGGCCCATGCCCATCGCCACTATGCCCGAGCCGCCGCGGCCGGTGACGCGATATTCGTAAGATGACGTTCGCTTGCCGAAGCCGCTCTCCGAAACGGCGAGAATGAACTGCTCCCGCGCCCCAAGCTCTGCATAGCGTTCCGGCGAGAGGGCGGCTTCTTCGGTTGATTCCTCTGCGTCTTCGGGCTCTTCCACCGGGACTTCTTCTTCACCCGTTGCGGCGCGACGTGCGGCGCTGGCCTGCTTGAGATAGGCGCGGCCTTCCGCCGTGCTGGCATCGGAATGATGAAGCAGCGAAAGGCTTACGACTTCATCGCCGCTCGCGAGCTTGATACCGCGCACGCCGGTGGAGGCGCGGCTCGCGAATACGCGAAGATCGGCCAGCGCGAAGCGAATGCATTTGCCGCCCCGTGTGGTGAGCAGCACATCGTCCAGATCGGTGCAGATCTGTACCCCGACGATGCCGTCGGCCTCGTCCAGCTTCATGGCGATCTTGCCGTTCCGGTTGATATTGACGAAGTCGGAGAGTTTATTTCGCCGAACGTCACCTGACTTTGTTGCGAAGACCACGCTCAGTTTTTCCCACTGGGATTCCTCTTCCGGAAGCGGAAGGATGGTCGTGATGCGCTCGCCTTCCGACAACGGCAGCAAATTCACCATCGCCTTCCCGCGGCCCTGGATGCGCGTTTCCGGAAGCCGCCACACCTTCAGCTTGTAGGCCATGCCCGTGGAGGAAAAGAACACCAGCGGCGCATGCGTGTTAGCAACGAAGATGCTGGTGACGAAATCTTCTTCCCGTGTCGCCATGCCAGCGCGCCCCTTGCCGCCACGGCCCTGCACGCGGTAGTCGGCAATTGGCGTGCGCTTGATATAGCCGCCGTGCGTGACAGTGATCGCCACGTCCTCCCGCTCGATCAGCGCCTCATCCTCGATCTCCACGTCCGCATCCACCAGTTCGGTGCGCCGCGGCGTCGAAAATTCAGATTTGATCGCGTTTAACTCTTGCTTGATGATTGCAAGCATGCGGGCTCGGCTTCTCAAGATATCGAGATAATCCTTGATCGCCTCGCCCAGCTTGGTCACTTCCCCGGCGATCTCGTCGCGTCCAAGCGCCGTGAGGCGTGCAAGCCGGATTTCGAGAATGGCTTTGGCCTGCTCTTCGGACAGCCTGATCGTGCCGTCCTTCTCGACCACGTGGCGCGGATCGGCAATGAGAGCCACAAGCGGACCGACATCCTTGGCCGGCCAGGCGCGCTCCATCAATTGCGTCCTGGCCGTCGCAGTGTCGGGCGCGCTGCGGATGAGATGGATGACGTCGTCGATGTTGGCAACGGCGATGGCGAGACCGACCAGGATGTGGCCGCGGTCACGCGCCTTGGCGAGCTCGAAACGCGTGCGCCGCGTGACGACTTCCTCGCGGAAGGCCAGGAATGCGCCGATCATGTCCTTCAGATTCATCGTGACCGGGCGGCCCTGGTTAAGCGCCACCATGTTGACGCCGAACGTCGTCTGCAGCTCGGAGAACCGATAGAGCTGGTTCAGGACGACGTCCGCAGAGGCATCGCGCTTAACCTCGACAACCACCCGCATGCCGTGGCGATCGCTCTCGTCGCGGATGGCGCTCACGCCTTCGATGCGCTTGTCGCGCACCAGTTCGGCGATGCGCTCCTGCAGCTTCGCCTTGTTCACCTGATACGGCAGCTCTGTGACGATGATCGCCTCCCGGTCCTTGTGGAATTCCTCCACATGGCATCGCGCGCGCATGAGTATCGACCCGCGGCCGCGCGCGATGGCTGCCCGTGCCGCCTGCTTGCCGATGACAAGTCCGGCGGTTGGAAAGTCCGGCCCGGGCACGATCTCCGTCAACGTTTCCATACTGATAGACGGATCGTCGACATAGGCGAGGCAGGCGTCGATCACCTCACCGAGATTGTGGGGCGGGATATTGGTTGCCATGCCGACGGCAATGCCGCCGGCGCCGTTCACCAGCAGATTTGGAAACCTCGCCGGCAGAACAGAGGGCTCGCGCTCCGAGCC
>DASXGS010000452.1:0-4267 GCA_036488975.1 Rhizomicrobium sp.
CAACCATCTCGTGCCACCAACTTCTGCAATCCCTCTCCCGCCAGCAACACCGTGCGCCACTCATCCAGGAAATTCGCTCCCAGCGCCCGATACATCCCGATCGCGCATGCATTCCAATCGAGCACCGCCCAGCGAACGAAAGCGCGATTCTCCCGCTCTGCTGCACGGGCAACGCCGGCAAGCAGCGAGGTGCCGATGCCGCGCCGGCGAAATTCAGGACGCACAAACAGATCTTCCAGATACAGTCCCGCGCCGCGCCACGTCGAGTAATAGTGGAAGAACAGCGCAAACCCCACAGGCTCGGACGACCATTCCGCAATCAACACGCGAAACTGCGGATCGGCGCCGAAGCCGTCGCGTGCGATGTCGGCGTCGGTGATGCGCACCTGCTCCGGTTCGCTCTCGTACTCGGCGAGTTCCGTGATGAGCGTTTGGATCAGTACCGCGTCGGCAACAGTGGCCGGACGAATCGTCAGCATGGGAAGTCCCGAACAAATCGGTGAAAATCTCGCTCCGGGACTCACGATTCTGCGCGCGTCACATCGGCAACCAGCACATCGGCGAAAAAGTCCGGCTTCCACGTCTCGCCGCCGTCGTCGTCCGCGTACGACGGCACAAAATGGTGCGCATCAAAATGGTGCGCATCCGGGATGACGACGCGCACCACCACAGTCCCGTCGAGTCCGCTCCACTTGGACGCGCCCGTCAGCGGCTGCTGCAGGCGCGAGAGGTGCAGCTTCAAGGGCCCCAGATCGAAGTCAAAATTGTGTTGGCCATCGCGCAACGTGGCCGCCCGCGCGGCTTCTGCTGTGCACCCGGCCGTCTGTGAAACTGCCGGAACACTGCACAGCAAAGAAGCAGCCACACATAGCAGAAAACAACTTCCCAAACGGCAAAGCAGACTCATATTCTCCTCCGGATTTGTCGCAATCCAAGCATCGCTCGACGCATGGTACTTTCAAAGAGCCACTTATCATGCAATTGACCAGACCGCTTGCGAAAGGGAACGGACCGCTCTTCCGCCAGGTCTATGTCGGCCTGCGCCAGGCCATTCTTGCGGGTAGCTTCCGCGGCGATGGTCGGCTGCCTTCCACGCGCGACCTCGCCGACCACCTCGGTATCTCGCGATCTGTCGTGTTACAGGCCTACGATCAGTTGCTCGCGGAAGGCTTCGTCACCGGGCGCAGCGGCTCCGGCACTTACGTCGCGCAGGGCGTGCCTTCCAGCCGCTCCCTGCCTGCAAAAAAAACCGTTCCTCTACGTCTCTCGAGCTTTGGCGCTGCCGCGGCAAGGACCGCCGCAACACTGGACTTTCAGGGTAGACGTCCCCGCGTGCATCGTTACGACTTCGCGTTCGGCCGCAGCGAGAGCGACATTGAAACCTTTCCCTTCGAGACGTGGCGGCGCATCCTGCTGCGACGCGCGCGCAAAGCCTCCGTCTCGCATCTCGATTACGGTCCCGCCGCCGGCAGCGCCGCGCTGCGGGAAGCCATCTGTGCCCATCTCCGCCGCTCTCGCGCGGTGGTCTGCGATGCCTCGGACGTGATCGTCGTGAACGGCTCGCAGCAGGCGCTCGATTTAATTGCGCGCGTGCTGCTCGAACGCGGCGATCCCGTAGCCATTGAAAATCCTGCGTATCACGGCACCAAACGGATTCTTCTCGCAGCGGGCGCGCACCTGCTTCCGGTGCCCGTCGATCGCGATGGGCTCGATCCAGCCGGGCTTCCCGCCAAAGCGCGCATGTGCTTCGTCACCCCGTCGCACCAGTTCCCCACCGGCGCCATCCTTCCGCTTGCGCGGCGCGTGGCGCTGCTCGCATGGGCTCGCCGCAAAAACGCGGTAGTCGTGGAAGACGACTACGATGGCGAATTCCGCTACGAAGGGCAGCCGCTCGAATCCCTGCAGGGCTTGGACACGGACGGACGCATCCTTTATGTCGGCACGTTCTCTCGCACCGTCTTTCCGGCATTGCGCGTGGGCTATTTGATCGTTCCCAAATCGCTGGCCGCGGTCTTCACTGCGGCAAAGTGGCTCAACGACCAGCACTCTCCCACGCTGGAGCAGGAGACGCTTGCGGAGTTCATCGCCAGCGGAGCGTACGAGCGCCATCTGCGCCGCGTTCGCCGCCGCAATGCGGCACGTCGCGGGGCACTGCTCGATGCCATTCACCAGCATCTGGGAAATCGCGTCGAGGTCACCGGCGACGGTGCCGGCGCTCACGTTGTGCTGTGGCCGAAGCGGCGCATCTCCGAAGAGGACATCGTCACCCAGGCAGCAGCGCGCGGGGTCGGTGTCTACGGCATCTCGTCCTATTTTCTGAAGAAGCCCACCGGCACCGGCATCATGCTGGGCTACGCACGCATGCGGGAAGCGGAGATTCGTGAAGGCATCCGGCGGCTCGGCGAAGTGCTCTGAGCATGCGCCCGACAGCGTATAGACCCGCTCCGACTAGGTTCCGGCCGACTTCGAAATCCCAGGTCGAAATCCGATTTGGGAAAACAAGGACCGCGCTGCCCATCTTTCTGCCAAATCAATACCGCCAATCTGTCACACTGGAAGTAGCAAATGAAATTGCCAGGCCGCTTCGCGCCAGCCGCGCATCGCCGCTAACTCCTTTGGAAAGACATTTTTAGCGATAAGTCGTTTGTTTGGACATTTTTAGCTCACCGGAGAGCTGCTAAGCATATGAATAGGTGAGACTTACAGGCCAGCCTCCCGCACCGCGGGGGGAAGGGGTACCCGCTCCGTGGATGCACGGTGCGCCCAACCGGCCTGATACGCTAATCGTGCCGGGACCCAAATGCCAACCAAAACTACTCCCCCTGCCTTTGAGTCGTGGGGGCGCTATCCCAAGCACCGCGCCGACGTCGTTCCGCTCTATTGGACGAGTGATTTTCCTTTGTCTGCTCCTCCGCAGGCCCCCATGCTGCCCGTCGGCATGGGCCGCTCCTACGGCGATTCCTGCCTGCTCGACGGCGGAACGCTGCTGGCTGCGCGCGGGCTGGACCGCTTCATCTCCTTCAATCCGGCCAGCGGCCTGCTGCGCTGCGAAGCTGGCGTCACCCTGGCCGAGATACTGGACTTCGCCGTTCCCCGGGGCTGGTTCCTGCCCGTCACCCCGGGCACAAAATTTGTCACCGTCGGGGGCGCCATCGCCAATGACATCCACGGCAAGAACCACCACGTCGCCGGCACCTTCGGCTGCCACGTGCCGCGCTTCGAGCTGGTCCGCTCCAATGGACAGAAATACGAGTGCACCGCAACGCAAAATCAGTCGCTCTATGAAGCGACCATCGGCGGCATGGGTCTCACCGGCCTCCTCACCTGGGCGGAGGTGCAGCTTCGCCCTATCGTCTCGCGCAAAATCAAACAGGATTCCATCAAGTTCACCGGCCTCAACGAATTCTTCGCCCTCTCGCGTGAATCGCAGCACCTGGAATACACCGTCGCATGGATCGATTGTGTCGCGACCGGCAGGAACTTTGCCCGCGGTATCTTTATGCGCGGAGATCACTCCGAGCAGCCCGAAGAGCTGAAGCCCTCTGGCAAACCCAAACTCACCATGCCCGTCGATCTTCCCGCGTTCCTGATGAACAAGGGCACAATCGGCGCCTTCAATACCGCCTACTACGCGAAGCAGTTCGCCAAGCAGAAGACGGGACTGATCGACTACGAGCCCTTCTTCTATCCGCTCGATTCCGTCCTGCACTGGAACCGGGCGTATGGCAAGCAGGGACTATTGCAGTTCCAGAACGTGATGCCCTGGGAGCCGGGCGAATACCAGGAGGGTTTCACCCAACTGCTCAAGGCCATTGCCGCCTCCGGCCTGGGCTCATTCCTGGCCGTGATCAAGACCTTCGGCGATGTGAAGTCGCCCGGCCTGATGAGCTTTCCGGCGCCTGGCCCGATGATCGCGCTGGACTTTCCCGTGCGCGGCGAGCGCAGCTTCGACCTCACCGAGAAGCTCGCCGACATCACTGCCGAATACGGCGGCAAGATGTACCCGGCGAAGGATGCGCGCATGGCGCCGCGCCACTTCCAGCAGTTCTATCCCCGGTGGCAGGAGTTCGCCCGGTACATCGATCCGGCCTTCTCCTCGGCCTTCTGGCAGAGGGTCACTGCGCTTGCCTAGCCGGAACGTCTATCCCCCAAAGCGAATCCTCGTCCTTGGCGCCACCTCGGCAATTGCCATGGCGGTCATGCGCCAGCTTGTCACTCCATCCGCCCACTTCTTCCTGGTAAGCCGCTCCAAGGAGAAGCTGACGGC
>DASXGS010000004.1:0-8635 GCA_036488975.1 Rhizomicrobium sp.
CCCATCGCCATTGCGTACTGAAACACGACCGGGCCGAACCCCTGCGTGTTGGTGATCGGTGTGACGGCGAGCGCGGCATTGGCCTGCTGCGCGTAGTAGCCGGCGAGCGGGCCCCAGACGGCGGCGATGTCGATCTTTCCGACCGCGACATCATCGATCAGCCGGGAGCGGCCTTTCACCTGGGCGTCGCGATAGATCATATAGCCAACGATGTTCTGCGTGATGCCCTGCCGGCTGAGCGCTTCCATCGGCGGCGTGTTGTCGTCGCCGATCAGGTGAACCCCGATCTTCA
This sequence comes from Rhizomicrobium sp., assembly GCA_036488975.1. GTDB lineage: Bacteria > Pseudomonadota > Alphaproteobacteria > Micropepsales > Micropepsaceae > Rhizomicrobium. The sequence goes on from DASXGS010000004.1 coordinate 293, forward strand.
GATGATGCAGTCGTGGGTCCCGCATTGAGGAAAGAGCCAAGCCGCGATCTGCACGCGACACGAACACGTAGCCCGAGGTGTAATAGGGCTGCGTCGTATCGACCTCGTCGAAGCCGGCGGGCACGCCCATCAGCACATCGCATTTGCCCGCGTTCAAAGTTTTGCGGATGAAGTGCTCGTGCTCCTCGGTCCAGGTGTAGCGAACCGTTTCTCCGAGATCGCGCGCCATCAACTCTGCCAACCGGTTTTCGAAACCCTGCCCAGCCGCGTTGGAGAACGGCAGGTCGTTGGGGTTCGCGCACACGCGCAACGCGGGCTTCGCCGCGTTGGCATGCGCCGCACTCGCGAGCGCCAGCGCAAATGCAATGCTAATGAGGTGTCGCATTGCCGCCTTTCAAGTTGTTGGGGGGTTGGGGTTTGGGAGGCGCGTGCGGCAGCGAAAATACCAGCAGCGAACTGCCCCCGCTGGTGTAAGCCGGTAAATCCTGTGTTGCGCCGTTAAAGCCGAGGGCCCCGGCGCGCACCCGCGGATCGATGTCGGAATTGGCGATCGCGCCGGCCCAACCGCCCATGCCGGAGAGGATCGCCACGTATTGGCTGCCGTCGCTGCCCTGATACGTCACCGGCTGTCCGACGAATCCGGAAGGCGCGTGGAATTTGTACAGGAGTTTGCCGCTGCGCGCGTCCACCGCTTTGAACCAGCGGTCCATCGTGCCGTAGAAGGCCACGTTGCCGGCGGTCACCAGCGTGCCGCTCCACACCGGCAGGTTTTCCTTGAGCGCCCAAACCTTCTTGCGCTTTACGGGATCCCAGGCCGCGAATTCGCCGCGGTAGCCCCCCGGCCCACCATACATATCCACCGTAGCGCCGACATACGGAGTACCGGCGATGTATCCGACTTCGCTGGTTTTGAAGTCCATGCACAAATGCTGGTGCGGAATGTACAGCAGGTGCGTAACCGGCGAGTACGCCACCGGCTGCCAGTCCTTCGCACCGGGCGCCGCAGGACAAATGTTCTGCACCGTTTTTCCGAGGCTGGGGGTGAGCGCGGTCACCGGAAGATAGCGGCCGTTTTTCAGGTCGACTCCGTAAGCGGAGGTCACGGTATCGTACTTGTCGGCCGTGAGAATTTGGCCGTTGGTGCGGTCGATGATGTACATGAAGCCGTTGCGGCCGGGGCGCAGCAGCACGTGGTGCTGCTTGCCTTTGATGTTCATGTCGAGCAGGACGCTCTCGTTGATCTCGTCGTAGTCCCAGAGGTCGTGCGGTCCGAGCTGGTCTGCCCACACCGCCTGGCCCGTGTCGGCATCGCGGGCGAAGACGGTCGTGGTCCACAAATTGTCGCCGGGACGCTGGTTCGAATTCCATGGACCGGGATTTCCAGTGCCGTAATAGATGAGATTCAGCTTCGGATCGAAGGCAATCCAGCCCCACACCGTGCCGCCGCCGATTTTCCACTTCCCCGGCGGCCAGGTTTTCATGCCGAGATCTTTGCCCTTCTCCCAATTGTAGAACGGATGGAACTTGGGGCCGATCAGCACGTCTTTGTCCGGCCCGGTCGAATAGGCACGCCACGCAATTTTGCCGGTGTTCTCGTCGAGCGCCGTGAGCCAGCCGCGGACACCCATCTCGCCACCGCTGTTGCCCACCAGGACTTTGCCCTTGGCGACCAACGGCGCCATGGTCATCGTTTCGCCGCGGCTGATCTCCCCCAGCTTCGTCACCCACACTTCCTTGCCGGTCTTGGCATCCACCGCCACGGTGTGGTTGTCGAGCGTGTTGAAGAAAATCTTGCCGTTGTCGTATGCCTCGCCGCGGTTCACCACGTCGCAGCACGCCACGCCCTGCGACGATGGATCGGTGTTCGGCGTGTATTTCCATTTGAGATCGCCGGTGGTGGAGTCGAGCGCAAACAGTTCGTTCGGATACGGCCCCACGACATACATCGTGCCATTCACGATGATGGGCGCGGCTTCCTGCCCATGATTGGCGCCCAACGAGAATGTCCAGGCCACGCGCAGCTGCCCGGCGTTGCCGGCATCGATCTGCTTCAGTCCGCTGAAGCGCGTCGCCGAATAGTTTTTCTCCGGCATGATCCATTGCTTGTCGTCACGCGACATTGCGTCGAGATCGTCCGCAACGGCGCGCACGCCCGCGAAGGTCGCGAGCGCGCCGCCCAACGCCAACCAGTGGAAAAAGTGCATCCGCTTCATCGGGTCGCTCGCTTCATTCGATGGTGTAGAGGTAGGCGGCAATGTCGTGGGCATCACGCTCGTCGATGCCGAGCGCCGGCATCGCATTGCCCGGCACGAATTTTTGTGGATTGCGGATCCAGAGGATCAGGTTATCGGGTGTGTTGTGGAGCACACCCGCCAGATAGCCGCGGTGCACGAAGTGGTCGAGTGGCGGTCCGACCAACGCGTTCGCGCCCGGAATACCGGGAATAGAATGGCAGGCGCCGCAGCCGTACCACGAAATCAGCGCCGCGCCGCGGGCAACATTCCCGATCTGCCTTGCGTTCCCATTACTTTGCATAGGTCCGCAAGCGGCCAAGGCGCAGGCAGCCAGCAGAACTGCTGAAATCCAGCCGGTGCGCGGGGGTGCGTTCGTGCACCAGCGCACGCTGTTCGGTCCCGAATGCCGCCTCCTCCGCGTCATGGCGGGAAAACGCTGGCGCGCGCTGCCGGGCGCATGACGTTTGAAGAATTTCGCTTGCTGTGGCTCAGAAGTGGCAGGGTAGTCGTATCCCGTCGTGGCGCGGGAGATTACGCCCTTAGGCTCAGATTCGATCAGGGGCAGCCGCTAAACTGGATGAAGCAAACCCTTGGAACCGGAACGGTCGTGCCACCGTTTCCTTATGTTCGACTCACCAGATGTGCACGCGCTCGGTGGGGGAGACATAGAGCTTCTCGCCTGGCTTTACATCGAACGCGCCATACCACGCGTCGATGTTGTGCACGACTCCATTCACCCGGAACTGCCGGGGGCTGTGTGGATCGCTCGCCACCTGCCGTTTCACAAAATCGTCGGTGACCTTGCCGCGCCAGGCCTGGGCCCAGCCCAGGAACACGCGTTGGTCGCCGGTGAGCCCGCCGATCACAGGCGCCGGCTTGCCGTTCAGCGAGGCATGGTAGGCATCCAAAGCGAGGGTAAGCCCGCCAAGATCTGCGATGTTCTCGCCCATCGTGAGACCGCCTTTCACATGCACGCCCGGCAGCGGCTGGAACTGTGAATACTGCGCGCCCAACCGTTTGGTGCGGGCCTCGAACTTGGCGGCGTCCTCTTTTGTCCACCAGTCGCGAAGGGCGCCCGATGCGTCGATCTTGCGGCCCTCATCGTCAAAGCCGTGCGTCATCTCATGGCCGATGACGCCGCCGATCGCGCCATAATTGATGGCGGGATCGGCATTGGCATCGAACATCGGGGCCTGCAGGATCGCGGCGGGAAACACAATGTCGCGCAGCGAACCGTTGTAGGCATCGTTGGTCTGGGGCGTCATTCCCCAGTCGCTGCGGTCAACCGGTCCGAACAGGCGGCCCGAATAGAACGCCCAGTCGGCCGCGCCGGCACGGCGGACATCGCCGACCAGATCGTCGTCGGCGATGACCAGCTTGGAATAGTCCCGTGGATGATCCGGGTAGCCGACCTTGATGTTGTACGTGTCGAGTTTCCTGAGCGCTTCCTTCTTCGTCGCCGGGCCCATCCACTCGAGTTTCGCGATGCGCGCGTGGTAGGCAGTTTTCAGATTGCCGACCAGCGCCTCGATCTTCGCCTTGGCTTCCGGCGGGAAGTACTTTGCGGTGTAGAGCTGCCCCACACCAAATCCCATTGTACCGAAAGTGCCGAAGCGATCGCCGACTTCGAAATCGCCGCCGCTGACAGCGAACACGGCACGTTTCCAGCGCACCTTTTGCTGTTGTTGCCCTGCGAGCGTTTTTTCGCGCATGTCGAAATAGGCGGCGGCGAAATTTTTGGACAGGTACGGTGCCGCATTGTCCGCAATGTGGAAGGCGGTCCACGCCCTTAGCGTTTCGACCGGCGTTTTCGCGTAGATCGCAGCCAGCTTTGGGAATGCACTCTTCTCCGCCACAATGAGTCGGCTGACCTTCGAAAGATCGGCGTTTGCGAGAAAGGCCTTCCAGGCAAAGCCGGGCGCCAACTTCTCGAGTTGGGCAATGTTCACGGGATTATATGTCGCAACCGGGTCGCGCTGCTGTTCCTTCGTCCAGCTCGCCTGCGCAATCTCTGTTTCGAACGCGACGATTTCCTTCGCCAGCGCATCTGCATCCGGCCAGCCGATGAGGTGCAATAGGCGCGCGGCATAGGCCTGGTACTTCGCCTTCGGCGCGGCGAATTCCGGCTTCAGATAGTAGTCGCGGTCCGGGAGCCCGAGCCCGCCCTGGCCGATATAGACCGCGTAGTGCTTCGGATCCTTCAGGTCCACATCGGTGGTGAAGTTGAACAGCGTGCTATCGAAGTCGGAAAGGTTCCGCCCCATCAGTCCGGCAAGCGCGTCATGATCTTTCGCGGAGCGCGCCGCATCGAGTTCGGGCGCGATCGGCGTGGCGCCAAGCTGCTCAACCCGGTTCTCGTCCATGAAGGCTTTGTAGAAAGCACCAACCTTGCCGCCGAGATCGGTCGGTTGATGTGGCGCCTTCGCCGCGGCCTGTTGCATCATCTCATGCAGCCTTGCCTCGGTGCGGTCTGTCATTTCGAGCCGCAGGCTCACGGCCGGCTTGTCGGCGGGGATCTGGTGCGTATCGAGCCAATGGCCGTTGGCGAAGCGGAAGAAATCGTCACCCGGCTTCGTGGTCTTGTCTTGCCCTGCGGTATCGAACCCCCAGTTGCCGTATTGCGGTTTGCCGGATGCTGCTGTCTCGGCCGCCGGCGCGCTCAGAGGCGTGAACACGATCGCGAGCGCGCCCAGCAAGCGGCACATACGCGTATTCCAATTCATCGCATTCCCCTTCGCAATCGCCACGGCCTATGATGCCAGCCCCGGATAGAACATGAGGCAAGGATGCCGAACCGCATAGCGTTTATCGGATTGGGAGTCATGGGCTATCAGATGGCCGGCCATCTCGCCCGCGCGGGCCATCACGTGGTTGTGTTCAACCGCACGGCGGAAAGGGCGCAGCAGTGGGTTGGCGAACATACCGGCGAGCGGGCCTCCACGCCTGCCGCCGCAGCCAAAGGCGCTGAGGTGGTGCTCGCCTGTGTCGGCCGCGATGCCGATGTGCGCGAGGTGACGCTCGGTTCGGAAGGCGCGTTTCAAGCGATGCGCGAAGGTGCTGTATTTGTGGATCACACCACGGCGTCTGCTGGCCTTGCGCGCGAGCTTGCGGCGGAAGCGGAGCAGCGCGGATTCGGCTTTGTCGACGCGCCGGTTTCCGGCGGCGAGCAGGGTGCGAAAAACGGCGCGCTCACCATCATGTGCGGCGGTACGGAAGCGGCCTATATGAAGGCCAAGCCCATTGTGGAAATCTATGCGCGACAATGCCGGAGGATCGGCGAAGCGGGCGCAGGCCAACTCACGAAGATGGTGAACCAGATTTGCATCGCGGGGGTGGTGCAGGGCCTTTCCGAGGGGCTGAGTTTCGCGCGCGCCGCGGGCCTCGATCCGGAAGCGGTGATCGAAGTGATTTCCAAGGGCGCGGCGCAATCCTGGCAGATGGAGAACCGCTACAAAACCATGCTTGCGGACCACTTCGATCACGGCTTTGCAGTCGAATGGATGCGCAAAGACCTGGCCATCTGTCTGGATGAAGCGCGCCGCACCAGCGCATCGCTTCCTCTGGCCGCGCTGGTGGACCAATTCTATGCCGATGTCGAGAATATGGGCGGCAAGCGCTGGGACACATCAAGCCTCTTTGCGCGACTCGAATTCCTGCGGAATGCAAAGCGCTAGGCCATGACAGAGGGCGCATCCCAACTTGTCGGTCTTGAAGCGATCCGCGCCGCTGCCGAGCGCATTGCGCCGTATGTCTTTCACACGCCTATCGTGCCGATGGTGCCAAGTGGCATCGGACTGAAGGTCGAGAGTCTGCAGCCCGTCGGCGCGTTCAAGATCCGCGGCGCGTTCAACTTGATCCTCGCGCTGTCGGATGTGGAACGGGCGCGCGGGGTGATCGCGCATTCGAGCGGCAATCATGCCCAGGCCGTGGCCTATGCTGCGCATCGCCTCGGCATCAAAGCGGTGATCGTGGTGCCGGACAACGCTCCGGCTGTGAAATTGGAGGCGACGAAGCGCTGGGGCGCGGAAATTCATCTCGTCAGTTTCATGGGCAACGCGCGCTACGAGGTTTGCGCTGAGCTCGCGGAACGTCACGGCTATGTCGTGGTGCCACCTTTCGATTCTGCTGCGATCATCGCCGGCACTGGCACCATTGGCCTCGAAATTCTGGCGCAGAACCCGGATGTCGACTCGGTGTTTGTGCCGGTCTCCGGTGGAGGCCTGATATCCGGCGTTGCTGCCGCCATCAAACAGAGCGATCCGGCCATCCGCGTGATCGGAGTCGAACCGGCGTTGGCGAATGATGCACAGCAAAGTTTCCGTACAGGGGACCTGGTGCGCGTGCCTCCTGAGGAAACGGTGCGCACGATTGCCGACGGTTTGCGCGTCTCGCAAGTTGGGACGCTGCCCTGGCAGCACATCCGCGCTTATGTGGACGATATCGTCACCGTCACCGAAGAGCAGATTCGCGACGGAATGCGCCGGATCGCCTCCGAAGCGCGGTTGGTGGCCGAGCCCAGCGGCGCGGTTGCTCCTGCGGCCGCGCTAGCAAACGCTACAGATTCCAAACGTAAGGTGGCGATTGTATCCGGCGGAAATGTCGATCCGCAGCTTTACGCGTCGATTATCGGAAGTTGATGTTGCACTCGGTGCAGCTGCATCGACCGCGCCGACTGATTCAGGAGGGCGAGAGTTGTTCGCGTCTGCTCGTCATGGATGCTTTCGACTGACTATTCGCCGCCGGCGGCAATGATTTCGAGCGCCTGGAAGTTGCGGATCATGGCGTTGTGCCGGTCCGGCAGCGCGATCATATCCAGCTTCTTCAACTCCGTCAGCGCGCGGCACACCGTCTCGATGGTCAGCCCCAGATAATCGGCGATATCCTGCCGGCTCATTGGCAGCTTTACGTGGCTGGCGTCCTCCGCACCCGGGCGTTTTGCCAGCAGCAGGAGAAACGACGCGACGCGTTCCTTGGCCGTCTGCCGCCCGAGCATCATGAGGTGGTGTTGCGCGGCGGAAAGTTCGCGCCGCAGTGAAGACATCAGCGCACGCCGTACTTCGGGCACGTCTTCGCTCAACCGCTCGATGCGCGCGCGCGGATAGCAGATAAGGGTCGCTTCGGTGAGAGTTTCGGCGGTGAGCGAATATTCTTCTCCGCCATCGAGCGCGAAGATGTCACCTGGCAGCAGGAACTGTGCGATCTGGCGGCGGCCGTCCAGCATCACCTTGGAAAGCCGCACGGCGCCTTTCACCACACGGTATGAAAACCGCGCCTTGTCGCTCTCGCTGAAAATCGTGGCGTTTCGCGCGAACCGCACGGATGTGCCAATGTCGTCAAGTTCAGTTGCCGGAAGCTCAGCGTTCGCACGGCGCAACGCGGCGGATGCGATTTGTCCGCCGAAGGCATTGCCTCGGCGCACTCCGCTCGTGACGGTGTTCAGCATGAAGCCCCCGGTTCCGTTGCGCCGCGTCCCAGCGCGATGAGGAGAGTGTGTGCCGCCCACAGTGATCAGGAAATTCGGAGAGCTACGTAGGGACTTGCGCGTAGCCCGGCGCTGGCCCGGTGGCGGCGCAGGCACGCGTGACCCATTCGATGAGCACGCCTTCGGAAACTGGCTTCTGCAACGTGGTGAGAATTGCGGCCCGTGAGAGGCGCTGTTCCAGCGTAGCGTCGCGCCGGCCGGTCACCAGCAGGGCAGGCGCCTCGAAGCCTTCCGACCGCAACTGCTCCACCAGTTCGAGGCCGCTCATGCCTGGCATGTGCAGATCGAGAATGAGACAGCTGCACTCCCGGGCCTGCGGATCGTCCAGCAGCGCCGCCGGCGTCGCGTATTCACGGACGGAATAGCCGAATGTCTCCAGCAGCAGGCGCATGGAATCCCGCACGGGATCGTCGTCGTCGACGATGGAAATTGCCTGCGCTGCGCGCATGCTCTGCCACTCACCCTCAAAAGATAAGTTTACGGCAAATTTCGATTCCCCGGCCATAAGTGAATGTACCTATCAAGCAGACAGCAAAGTGATAGCGGCGCGGGAATTTCTCGCTAGCGATCGTGCATTTGCCTCAGCCTCTAACGGGCGGAAGGCCGCGCGGTCGGGCGATTTGAGTG
>DASXGS010000014.1:0-7192 GCA_036488975.1 Rhizomicrobium sp.
CCGCCCTGCAGCATCATGTTGGCGCACCACGCAGGCTCGCCTTTCAGGCAGCTCTCACATTGGCCGCAACCGCGCAACGGCGACACCGCTACGCAATCGCCGATGGCGAAGCCATGCGCTTCGCCGCCGCGCGCCACGATCTCGCCGGCGAATTCGTGCCCCAGCACCGCGCCCGGCTGTACGCCGAAGGCCGGCTCTTCGGTCATGTGCAGGTCGCTGCCGCAGATGCCGCATCGGCCTACCCGAATTACCAGCTCATCCGGCCGCGGCGTGGGTTCGGGTAGCTCCTCGATGGCGAGCGGCGTCTTCAACGCGCGGAACACGGCGGCCTTCATGGCCGGATGCTCGCCCAAGGCGGAACTCAGCGCAACATGGAACGGGCGTAACCTGCTGTTTCCACAGCGTTGCGTGAGCCGGGCCCGGCCAGTATAAGCGCGCGCCGGGGCGACTTGGCGTACACGGCACAAAGAGTGGCAACGTGAAATCCATCCCAATATTCGCCGCGTTTACGGCAGCACTCTTACTCGCCTCCTGCGGCTCCGACGACACAATCGACGAGTCGGACACCGGCTCGACCGCCATCACCTCGCAAAGCGGCGGGCATGTCGCGCTGGGCGTCAACTCGTTCCTGTGGCACGCCACCCTGGACACCCTGTCGTTCATGCCGCTGCATTCAGCCGACCCATTCGGCGGCACCATCATCACCGACTGGTACTCCTCGCCCAATGCGCCCAAGGAACGGATGCGGGTGACCGCCTATATTCTGGACCGCCACCTGCGCGCAGACGGGCTGAAGATCACCGTGTTCCGCCAAACCCAAGGCCCACAGGGCTGGGTGGATGCCGCCGTCAATCCGGAAACCTCGGTGAAACTTGAAGACGCCATTCTCACCCGCGCCCGCGAGCTTCGGCTTGCGAGCGGCAGTGGAACTTAGGAAAGACGCGCTGTAAGCCTGTCACGCCGCCGGGCTCAAAACATGAGCGGCGGCGCGAAGGATATCTTGGATGGCGCGGTACAACGCCAAAGATTCGGAGAAGCACTGGCAGGCCGTATGGGATCAGCGGCAGTGCTTCGTCACGCCTAACGAATCCGCGAAGCCCAAATGCTACGTGCTGGAGATGTTCCCCTACCCTTCGGGGCGCATCCATATGGGGCATGTGCGCAACTACACGATGGGCGACGTACTCGCCCGCTTCCGCCGCGCGCAAGGGTACAACGTGCTGCATCCCATGGGCTGGGATGCCTTCGGCCTGCCAGCGGAGAACGCCGCGCGCGAAAAGGGCGTAAACCCGCGCGACTGGACTTACGCCAACATCGCCACCATGCGCGCAGAATTGAAGCGAATGGGGCTCGCCATCGACTGGACGCGCGAGTTCGCCACCAGCGATCCCGATTACTACGCGCAGCAGCAGCGGCTTTTCATCGAATTCTACAAAGCTGGCCTAGTGTACCGCGCCGAAGCCGATGTGAACTGGGACCCGGTGGACGGCACAGTGCTCGCCAACGAGCAGGTGATCGATGGTCGCGGCTGGCGCTCCGGGGCGCCGGTGGAGCGCAAGAAGCTCTCGCAATGGTTCTTCCGCATCACCGAATACGCCGATGAATTGCTGACTGCATTGGACCGGCTGGACCGCTGGCCGGACAAAGTTCGCCTGATGCAAAAAAATTGGATCGGGCGTTCAGAGGGATTGCGCGTCACGTTTGATCTCTCCGACGGAGCGAAGGTGGATGTCTTCACCACGCGGCCCGACACGCTGTTCGGCGCAAGCTTCGTGGCGCTGTCGCCGGATCATCCGCTGAGCCAGCGGTTGGCGGAGAAGGATCCAAAGATCGCTGCGTTCATCGACGCGTGCCATCGTCTTGGCACATCGGAAGCCGCCATTGAGACGGCAGAGAAGATGGGATGCGACACCGGCGTCACGGCGGCACATCCGTTCGATCCGCAATGGAAGCTGCCGGTGATGATCGCGAATTTTGTGCTCATGGGTTACGGCACCGGTGCAATTTTCGGCTGCCCAGCACACGACCAGCGCGATCTCGATTTTGCGCACAAGTATGAGTTGCCGGTGCTGCCCGTCGTTGTTCCGGATGCAGTCGACGCGAAAAGCTTCGATATCAGCGATGAGGCGTATATCGGGCCGGGACATCTCGCCAATTCCCGCTTCCTCGACGGCATGAGCATTGAGGCTGCGAAGAATGAGGTCGCCAGTCGGTTGGAGGCGGAAGGCCGCGGCAAGCGCGAGGTGAACTATCGCCTACGTGACTGGCTGGTATCGCGCCAGCGGCCGTGGGGCTGCCCGATCCCAATGATCCGCTGCGGAACGTGCGGTCTGGTACCGGTCAAGGAATCCGACCTGCCGGTGCTGTTGCCGGACGAGTTGCAGTTCACCGGCACCGGCAATCCGCTGGATTCACATTTGACCTGGAAACACGTGCACTGCCCGCAATGCGGCGGCGCTGCGCAACGTGAGACGGATACCTGCGACACATTCGTGGATTCGGCGTGGTACTTCGCGCGATTCTGCGACACGCGCAGCGAGGGTCCTGTCGGCCGCAAGGCGGCGGACTACTGGCTGCCGGTTGACCAGTATATTGGGGGCGTTGAGCACGCGATCCTGCATCTGCTCTATGCGCGCTTCTTCACCCGCGGGCTGCACCGGCTTGGCTACACCGATGTGGACGAGCCGTTCGCCGGCCTGTTTACGCAGGGCATGGTCTGCCACGAGACTTACAAGGGCCATAACGGCCAGTGGCTTGCACTCGACGAGATCGACAAGCGAGACGGCAAAGCCTATCTCAAGGGAACCGACGCCGAAGTAACGATCGGCCGCTCGGAAGCGATGTCCAAATCGAAGAAGAACGGAATCGCGCCGGAAGCGATCATCGATTTGTACGGCGCGGACACAATTCGCTGGTTCATGCTTTCCGACACGCCGCCGGAGCGCGATGTCGAATGGACGAACGAGGGTGCCGAAGGATGCTTCCGTTTCGTGCAGCGGATCTGGCGGCTTATCGAGGACGCGAAACCACTGCTGCCGCCACCACACGCGGAGATCGAAACGGCGGAGGGCGCGGCGCTCGAGCTGCGGCGCGCCGCCCACCGCGCCATCGCAGGGGTGACGGACGATCTCGAGCATCTGCGCTTCAACCGCGCGGTTGCAGAAATCTACACGCTGGTAAACGCCATCGGCCGCGTGGAAGATTCGATTCCCGGCGCGGTGCGGCGCGAGGCTCTGGAAACGCTGGTGCTGCTGATCGGTCCGATGATGCCGCACCTCGCGGAGAGCTGCTGGCGCGCGCTGGGTCACGAAACGCTGGTGGTGGAGATGCCGTGGCCGAAAGCCTATCCCGACCTGGTGCGTTACGACACCATCACCATTGCGGTGCAGGTGAACGGCAAGCTGCGCGGCACCATCGAAAGCGCCCGCGGCGCCGACCGCAAAGCACTGGAGGACGCCGCACTGGCGCTCGAACCTGTCAGCCGCGCACTGGCGGGCAAACCGCCGCGGCGGGTGATCGTTGTGCCGGACCGCATCGTGAATGTCGTCGCATGAAGCGAACGCAGATCCTGCTGATCGTCTGCGGCGCGGGGCTGGCGCTAGCGGCATGCGGCTTCCATCCGCTCTACGGAAAAATCGGCGCGGGCCCTGGCGCACAGGCGGTATTTTCGTCGGTTTATGTGGCGCCGATCGAACTGGAAAAGGCCGGATACGAGTTGCGCAACGATCTGATCGATCAGCTGCAGGCGAAGTCCGAGCCCGCGGGCGCGTCTTACGATCTGCGCATCGTCGCGCGCGACCGCAACCAGGCCATCGCCATCCAGAACGAGCACGTCGGGAATCTCAAGGAAGTCGAGATCACGCGCTACAATTATACGCTGATCGCCAATTACGAGCTGGTGGAGCGCAAGACCCAGAAGGTGCTGACCAAGGGCAGCGAAAGCTCCCTGTCGGCATACGACGTGGTGGCAAATCCCTACGCCACCCAGGTAGCCAAGGAAGACGCGCAGTCGCGCTCCGCGCAGGACATTGCCGACCAGCTCCGGATTCGGATCGCCGTGTATCTCGCGCAGCACGACGGCCATCCGCAATGATCGTGAAATCGCAGGATGCGGACCGCTTCGTGGAGCGGCCGCCGAAGCACATCGTGGCCGCGCTGGTGTACGGGCCCGATCAGGGACTGGTACGCGAACGCGCCGAAGCCCTGGTGAAATCGATCGTGCCCGATTTGACGGATGCGTTCCGGGTGGCCGACCTCGACGAGTCCGTGCTCGCAAGCGATGGTGCACGGCTGTCCGACGAGGCCGCCGCCATTTCCATGTTCGGTGGCCGCCGCGTGGTGCGCGTGCGAAACGCCACGAATGGAGTTGCAAAGCTGTTTGAATCCTTTCTCGACGACCCCAAGGGCGATGCGCTGGTGGTGGTGGAAGGTGGCGATCTCGCGAAGAGCGCCGCGTTGCGCAAGGTCTTCGAAAGTACGGACAACGCTGCTGCGATTCCCTGCTACACGGATTCTCCACGCGATCTCTCCGAAGTTGTGCGCAGCGCGTTAAAGGCCGAAAGCCTCGCGATCAGCTCTGAAGCACTAGAGGATGCAGTGGCGCGGTTAGGCTCCGACCGCGGCATCACGCGACGCGAGTTGGAAAAGCTCGTCCTCTACATGCACGGCAAAAAGAAGGTCGAGCTGGAGGATGTGCGCACGGTCATGGGCGACGAAGCCGAGGCGCGCGCTGAAGAAGCCTGCGATGCAGCGGGCGAAGGCGATCTGCCACGGCTCGATCTCGCGCTCGCACGTCTGTGGGCGGACGATGTCTCGCCTGCCCAACTCATCCGCAATGCGCTGTCGCATTTGCAGCGTGTGCTGCAGGTGAAGGCGGCACACGCGCATGGCGAATCCGTAGATGCCGCGATGAAGCGCGGCTGGCCGCAGATTCACTTTTCGCGCACCGCCTCGTTCAAGGCGCAGGTCTCGCGCTGGAGCGAAGAGCGGCTGCTGGATGCCTGCGACCTGCTCCTGGAAACCGAGGCGCAAACCCGCACCACGGGGATCCCGCCGCAGACCGTTACCGCGCGGGCCTTCTTCACCATTGCCGCGATGGCCCGGACCCGCTGAACCGGCAAGACGGGCCGGCGGGCCTTCTAAGGGCTCGCGGCGCGGATTCCGCCGCCTTCACTTCCGCGCGAGAGGCGGGTGGCAAAGCTTCGGGCTTCGTGTCCCGCGATGTAGTCTCTCCGTGAAGCGTATCGGTCGGGAGCAAGCACCATGCTGGGCACGTACACCTCGGGGGCAAATCCGGGTACATTCGGTGAAGCGGTGGGGCGCGAGAGCCGAAGGGACAGACAAATGGCAAGCGCCAAACGGGTTTTGCTGGTCGACGACGATGCAATGCTGCGCGCCTCGCTGGCCGAGCAGCTTGCGACGGACGGTGAATATGCGCCCGTCGAAGCGGCCAGCCTCGCCGAAGCCCGCGAGCGAGCCAAGGAAGGTCTTTACGAATTCATGATCCTCGATGTCGGCCTGCCGGATGGCGACGGCCGGGCGCTTTGCCGCGAGCTGCGTGAGCAGGGCATTACCTGCCCCATCGTGCTCCTGACCGCCAAGGACAATGACGACGACACCATCGAAGGTCTCAAGTCGGGCGCCAACGATTACGTTACCAAGCCTTTCCGCTTCGCGGTGCTGATGGCGCGGGTGCATGCGCATTTGCGCAGCCATGAGCAGAGCGAAGAAGCGGTGTACCGCGTCGGGCCCTATACCTTCCGCCCCAGCGCCAAGCTGCTGATCGATCCGACCGGCAAGAAAATCCGGCTGACCGAGAAGGAAACCAATATTCTCAAATACCTCTATCGCTCCGGTGACACCGTGGCGCGCGATACGCTGCTGCACGAGGTGTGGGGCTACAATCCCGCAGTCACCACCCACACCCTGGAAACGCACATCTATCGCCTGCGCCAGAAAATCGAGAATAATCCGGGCCACGCCCAAATTCTCGTCACCGAATCCGGCGGGTACAGGCTGGTGGCCTGACGCTCAAGACCCTCCTCCCACTTCCTGGCGCATGCGGGGAGTGAGGAATTTCGAGGGTCACGTTCCTGTAGGTTTGTTCCCCCGTCGCTATTTTGTTCACCCGCCTAGCCGGCATTCCGCGCTTGCGAAAGTCCCGTGCTAGGCACACTACTGGGAACACCCTATTTGTGGATATGACAGCCATCCGGCCGGGAGGCCGACACATGACGGACCGAACCAAATCCCTCTTGATGGGGGCTGCCGTGGCCGCACTCCTCATCCTGCCCGCCTGGGCCGGGGAGGACTGGGTGACTTGGCCGCAAAGGACTTTCGGCGGTGCCCATACCCTCAGGGTGGATGATTTCGTCGGCACCCTGAATGTTTCGGTCAGCAATGGCGGTCCGATCGCGGTCAGCGTCTCGGGCACGAAGGAACGCATCAACCACGTGGAGATCCATGGCGGTGGAGAATCCGTCCTGATCGAAGGCCAGAACGACGAAACGGTGTGGGACTGGAAGAACTGGTTCAACTTCGCCGATTACGGCCGCAGCAAGCCGGACCAACTCGTGGTCAAAGTCAGCGTGCCCCGAGGTACGGCAATCAGCATCGACGACATGGTCGGCAGAGCCGATATCGGCGACACCATGGGACCGTTGAAATTCGAGGCCTCGGCCACTCAATCGAAAATCGGCAAGGTGTCGAGCGCGAAGATCTCCCTCGCGGGCACAGGTCGTATCGACATCGCTGCGGTCGCGGGTCCGCTTAATCTCGATATCGCCGGGTCCGGCAAGGTGACCGTCGGCGCGACGCAGAGCGTGAAGGCGGACATTGCGGGTGCGGGCGATACCGCGCTTGGCCCGATAGCGGGCGGGCTGGATGTCGACATCGCCGGCTCCGGCGACATCTCTGCGTCGCGGGTGAACGGTCCGGTGAAGGTGGATATCGCGGGCTCGGGCTCGGTAAACGTCGCCGACGGCCTCGCCGATCCGCTGAGTGTGGACATCATGGGCTCGGGAAACTTCACCTTCGGCGGCCTTGCGGTGAACCCGAAGGTTAGTTCGTTCGGTTCCGGAACCGTGAAGATCAAGGCCTACAAGGGACACATGTCGAGCAGCGGCATGGCGGACGTGGACGTGGGTATCTCTGAGGCGACCGCGGAGGCCGCGAGGGCGTCGGCGCGCGCAAA
>DASXGS010000023.1:0-3332 GCA_036488975.1 Rhizomicrobium sp.
CACATGCGAACGGCCGCGATCGATCGACTCTGTTGCAAAGGAGCTAAACACCTTCCCGGTGAAGGCGACGCGCTGATACTCCGCCCCGAAGGTGAGTTGGTCCTCCTGCATCAGCTGCAGCGTGCCTTGATATTCGAGCCGCCTTGTTCCCCCATCATCGCTCGAGTTCTTATGCACTGTGTCGAAGGCGGAATCGTAGTAGGCGCGCTTGGCGTCAGATCCGATTGCCGCGATGCGGTTGCTGAACGCTCCGCCGAGCAGGCCGAAATTGAAGCCGAGATAGGTCCCAAGAAGACTGTCGCGCGCGTAGGCCGCGGAATCGGCGACCCTGAAGGTGTCCGGTGGGACGAAGGCAAAATTGTCGTCGAAATCGACGCGTGCATTCGTGTAGTAGCTGCGCAGATCGATGCTCGCCCCATCGCCCAGATGCACGCGAACATTTTCCGTCAAACCCGCATTGGTGTAGCCATCGGTTTCCGGATTGCCGTTGTGCGAATCCGCGGCCGACGTCCCGTTGCTGTGCAGGAAATTGGCGGCTGCGCCGTATTCAACGTCCGAAACGGTTCCGTTCGCCGCCGCATTGAAATGGTAGGTGTCGAAGGAACCTGCTTCTGCGCTGGCGCGCAGCGCGATCGGCGTCTCGCCGCCGCGCCGGCTGAAGATATTCACCACACCGCCGATCGCATCGCTGCCGTAGAGCGTGCTCTGCGGCCCCCGCACGACTTCGATCCGGTCGATATCGTTGACGAGCAGGTCGCCCATGACGGGTTCGTTGTCCACGGTGCCCGGATCGTTCAGCCGCACGCCATCGATCAGCACCAGCGTCTGCCCGACTTCGGCGCCGCGAATGCTGACGGTCGTTGCAGACTGTCCCAACCCGCCGGGATGCACGACCGTGATCCCCGGCGTCTGCTGCAGTGCATCGGTGACCGTGAGAATTTGCCGCTGGTCGAGCTGTTGCGACGTGATCAGCGAAACGGATTCACCGGTTTTTTCCGCCGGCTGCGGCGTTCGCGTGGCGGTGACGATGATGTTCTCGGCCAAATCGTCCGCGCGCGCTTGCAAACATGAAACCGCGGCGAACGAGAACACGAAAAGAAGAAAACTTCTGCGCATGACTGCCTCCTGGTCCAAGGTCCAGGAGCCGGCGCAAACGAGGAACGGCATTCGAGTATCATCAGCACAACCCCGCAAGCGACGACTCCACGCTTGTCGCCGCTGACGGTCACCCGCCACGCTTCGGCACACCCCGGCCGAAACGAGGACGACGGCGCAAGGCAGGTCTCCTGGCTACCGGGTCGTTGCTCTCGTCCGCCTTCCCGAAGCCAATGAAGCTTCAGTGGCGCATTGGACGATCGCTCGCCGGCTACAGTTGCGGGGACAGCCGCGGTTTGAACCCGCGTTCCCTTTCATCCCTCTCGGGAACCTCGCGCGCATTTGAACGCTAATGGAGTCGGCCAAATCCGGTCAATCCGGCGCGAAGCCAGCAATGGGGGAGTGCCGCCGATTGCGCAAAGCGCGGCGGTTAGGCGTTAACGGCGAGCGTGATGTCGCCCAGTAACACCCTGTTGCAGCGGTCCGGCCCGGCGGGTTTTGGCGCATGGTACGATTCGCCGCATTGGTGAAATGATGGAGTGGTGATGAAAGCGGCGACGAAACAGGAGCTTAGGCCACGGAGATGGTCTTAAAAGAAAATGTCCGGGAGGATGGGATGACAGTCGGCTGCTCCGGGCGGGCGGCGACGACCGTCGGTCTCTGCCGTCGGACCGCGTCGGCTCAAACCCTTAACGGGAGGCTAGACCGGGCCAAAAATCCGTGGTTACGATGCATCAAAAGAGAGAGAAGTGCGCCCCGCGCCAGCGGGCGTCTCAGTGGGGGGTGTCGCGTGAGCTTGGTCCTCGTTAACCAGGCCCGGTGTCGAAGCGCCGGGTCTCGTTTTGTATGGTGCCATTGAGCCATGGAACAGCCGACCCACGATTTAAGGCCCTTTCAGTCCAGCCCGGTGCAGTCGACCGAACGGCGCGCCATCAGCATCGGCGTCGTCGCGCTCATCCATGTGGTAGCGATCTACGCCCTTGCAACCGGCCTTGCCCGGCAGCTGGTGAACAAGGGCGAGGAGATGATCAAGGCCGAGATCGTCAAGGAGAAGCCGCCGGATCTACCGAAGACTCCGCCGCCGCCGCCTCCGGAGATGACCAAGCCGCCCCCGCCCTTTATCCCGCCGCCGGATATCAACATTCAGCAGCAGGCATCCGCTACCGCCGTGCAGCAGGTGACGACTACGATCACGCCGCCGCCTCCCGTAGCGGCTCCGAAGCCTGTAGCACCTCCGGTTTCTGCGGCGACGCTCGCCCAGGGCAGCGGCAACACCTGCCTGTCGCGTTACTATCCCGCTCTTGCGATGCGCCTGAACCATGAAGGCGCCACGCTCGTAAACGTGCATATCGGCGCCGATGGCGGCGTGACCAATGTCGATGTGGCGCAAGGCAGCGGCCACGACGAACTGGACGAGGCTTCGGTGAAGTGCATCACCAATGGCTGGCGCTTCAAGCCCGCAACGCAGAACGGGCAACCGGTTGCGTCGACCAAATCGTATCGCATTGTCTGGAAGCTGAGCGGAGGCTGACCGTTTTCGCAGGCGAAAGTTGAACGTCCACTTTACGGAGCATTGAACACATGATCTCGAAACATCTGGCGATCGCAGCCGCGATCCTTCTTCTGTCCGGCGCAGGTGCTGGCCAGGCTGTTGCACAGCAACCCGCCGCCCAGCCGGCCGGCCAGACCGCTGCTCCGGCCAACCCCAACGCGGGCACGTCCACTCCGGCCACGCTCGACCAGGGCGCATCGCCCGGCGGCGCGGCCAACAACACCGCCGCTGCTCCGGCCGCGGCGGCCCCGGCAGCGGCTCCCGCTGCACCGCCGGCCGGTGCCCCCGGTGCGACCACCGCGAAGGAAAACCCCTACGGTCTGCGCCAGCTTTGGGAAGGCCAGAACGGCAAGCCCGACTGGGTTGCGCGCGGCGTGATGATCCTGCTCGCACTGATGTCGATCGGCACCTGGTACATCTTCTTCATGAAGTACTGGGAGCAGCAGCGCGTGATCGGCCAGTCTCGTCAGGTTGAGAAGCGCTTCTGGAGCTCGAACAATCTCAACGATGGCATCGACAGCCTCGCAAAGAACAGCGTTTTCCGCACGGTGGCCGAGACCGGCGTGCGCGCCTCTTCCGGTGGATCCGGGATGGTCAATCTCAATGACTGGATCGCCATGTCGCTCAACCGCCAGCTCGAGGAAATCAACGCGCGGCTGCAGGGCGGTGTGGCGTTCCTCGCATC
>DASXGS010000041.1:0-9935 GCA_036488975.1 Rhizomicrobium sp.
CCACCGGGCGGAGGGCACACATGCCGGCGGTGTGCATTTCGAAATGACCGGACAGAATGTCACTGAATGTCTGGGCGGGGCACAAGCGATTTCCGAGGAAGACCTGGTGCATCGCTACCACACGCACTGCGATCCGCGGCTGAATGCGAATCAGGCGCTGGAGCTCGCCTTCCTGATGGCGGAAAGTCTGCGGGCGGAGCGGATGAAGGACGCCCGCTTCGCCGCTACGGCCTGACTGTGGCATAAGATTCGGCCGCGATTTTGGGGGCTGGGATGGGCGTTGCGCGTCTGTTGGCGAAAGGCTGGATCGTGTTCTGCCTTTTCGCCGGGGCGCACGCCATTATTCGTGCGCTCGCGCCCGGGACCCCGCCGCTTCAGGCGCTGCTGCCCGTAGCCGTTCCTGTGTTTCTATTCGGCGCCATGGGGGTGTTGTTTATAGCCGGTTACGGGCTTTCGAGCGGCCATCTGCTGCCCCGTTTTCGGCCCGCACACGTCGTTCCGGGCTTCAACGAAGTGGTGTTCGTGCTGTTCGCGATGCTGAGCTTCGTGGTGCAGATCGTGCCACATCACCTGACCTGGGGCGTGTTGAACGCACTGGAGGCGGCAATCCGATTTGCCGTGCCGGGGCAGCGCGCCCTCGAGGAGAACCTCGCGCGCTGCAATCTAGACGGCGGTCGCGCATTTGCGGCGGCATGCGCGTGGCTGCTTGCCTTTGTTTTTCTCGGCTCGGCGTTGTCGCGCATCCGCATGGCCGCGGCGCTGGTGCGCCTCGAGCGCAAGCGCCGCATCGAACCCCTGGGACCGACGGGCATTGCGTTCGTGCTTGGGGTGGCGGCGGTGGCCGGCATCCAGTTCCTGTTCATCGGCACGCTGTTCCGGCTGCTACCCTGCAGCATCCTGGCCGGCGTGCTGGGGAATGTGCTGATCGGTATTGCGCCGCTGATGCTTGCCTACCTGATCGCGGCGGCAGTGACCAATCTGCTGGCGATGCACCCGGAAAATTGAGTTACTTCTGGATCTGATTTTCCAGCCAGTGCGCCACATGTTCCGGGATGCGCTTGTCGCGATCGACCATCAGGTTGGCACGTTGCATCAGCGGCAGTTCGATCTTGCCGACAAGCGGCTTCAGCGCGGCGATGAAGCGCGCGTCCTGCGCACGTTTCGGCGAGACCAGCAGCACTGCATCGTAGGGCGGCAGTGCCGATTTCGGATCCGAAAGGAGCGTCAAACTGTACTGCGCGATGCGGCCGTCGCTGGAGAAGCCGGCGATGACGTCCACATCGCCGTCGTTCACCGCGCGATAGAGGAAGGTTGGCTGGTAGCTGCGTTGCACGGCGAAATGCAGGTCGTACGCCTTCACCACACTCGCCCATTCGGGGCGCGAAAAGAATTCGTAGTCGCCGCCGATTTTCATCTGCGGCGCATGGACGGCGAGATCGGCGAGCGTGCGGATGTCGAGTGCGGCCGCCCGATCGCGCCGCATTGCCAACACATAGGCGTTCTCGAAACCGAGCGAGCCAAGGTCAACGATGCCATATTTTGCTTTGAGCCACGCAGCCATCTGCTCCAGGACAGCCGCGCGGCCGGGCGCATCGTGGCGATGCATCTGGTTCGCCCATATCGTGCCGGAATAGTCGACATACACATCGATGTCCCCGGTGGCGAGCGCGCGGAAAATGATAGTGGAACCCAGATCGCTGCGGCGCGTGCTCGGGATACCCGCTTTGTCCAATCTGCCGGCGATCACTGAGCTGAGGATGTATTGCTCTTCGAAATTCTTCGCGCCGATCACCGCGCGCGAACCGGCTGTGCCGCCCACCATCGGATAGAGGCTGGCAGCGACAAAAATGATGACGCCGGCCGCGGAAATGAGAATGCGCGTGGGGGAGCGCTTTACAAAGCCTGCTTCCGCGAGTGCAAGCAGGCGGTCGACGATAAGCGCCAGCACGCCCGCGGCCACGCAGCCAAAGAGCACGAATATCCAGTTCTCCGTCTGCAGGCCGGTGAAGATGTAATTGCCGAGGCTGGTCTGGCCCACGGGCGTAGACAGGGTCGCCGTGCCGATCACCCACACCGCGGCGATGCGGATGCCGGCCATGATCACCGGCGCGGCCAACGGAAGCTCCACGATGCCGAGCGATTGCCAAGGCGTCATTCCGACGGCACGCGCGGCGGTCTTTACCGCAGGGTCGAGGCCGGTCAGACCGGCGATCGTGTTCCGCAGTACCGGCAGCATCGAATAAAGCGTCAGCGCCAGCAGGGATGGCAGGAATCCAAGTGCCGCAATGCGAAATCCGAAGCTGCGCATCGTGAATGCCGATAGCGCGAGCAGGATGGGATAGAACAAAGCGAGCAGTGCGAGGCCGGGGATTGTCTGTACGATGTTGGCCACCGCAAGCACGGGCTCGCGCAGCGCGCGATTACGCGCAGATACAATTGCCAGTGGCAGACTAACGGCGATGCCGAGCAGCAAGGCCGACACGCTCAACAGCACGTGCTGCCCCAGATAGTCCGGGAGCACCGCAAGGGCCGCGGAGAACGCATCGCTGTTCATTGCGCGATGCTCAGCGCATCGGCCAACCGTTTCGCACGCCGCCGTGGGGTCTCGATCATCCAGCGGACGAAATCGTCGGCCGGTGTGCGCAACAGCTCCTGCGGGGTGCCGCTCTGCACGATCTCTCCGGCACGCATGACAATGATTCGATCGGCCAGCAGCAGCGCTTCCGTCATATCATGCGTGACGAGGACGGTCGTCAGTCGAAGATGCTCGTGGATGGCGCGGTAGTCGGCGCCAAGCTCATCGCGCACCAGCGGATCGAGCGCGCCGAACGGCTCGTCCATCAGCATGATATTCGGCCGCGCCGCCAGCGCGCGCGCCACGCCGACGCGCTGCTGCTCTCCACCGGAAAGCTCGCGCGGCAGTCGGCTTGCGTAGCTGTCCGGCGCGAGCCGCACGACCTCGAGCAGCTCGCGGACGCGGACCTCGATTTCTGCGCGCGGCCTTCCCAGCAGCCGCGGCGTGATGCCGATGTTTTCCGCAATGGTGAGATGCGGAAAAAGCCCGATGCCCTGAAACACGAAGCCGATGCGGCGGCGAAGTTCCACCGGATCGCTTTGAGCGATGTCGTGCCCGTCAATCGCGATTGTTCCAGCCGAGGGTTCGATCAGGCGGTTGATCAGCGAAAGCGTGGTGCTCTTGCCGCACCCGGACGGGCCGATCAGCGCCGCGAATTCGCCGTCTCCAATTTCCAGCGTGAGGGCGCGCACGGCAGCTTGGCTTCCGTACACTTTGCCCACGTTCTCCAGCCGGATCATCGCGCCCGTCCCCTGCTCCGGCCTTATCACGGGCTATCCGCTCGGACCATTCCTGGAGAGCGCGGCCGCCCGATCCCGCGGCAAAAGAATCCCGTGCTCAGCGGACTCGCCGCTATTGCCGGGACTCGCGAAACCGGCGTACAAGGCCGCGCAAACCCCCCACGAAAGCCGTGCAATTACGCTGGCTTAACGGCTGGTGGTATAGAGATGGGCGTGCCGAATCGGCCGGCGGCCGGCGATGAGGGCGGCGCAGACGCGGATCGCGAGCGGACATTTCCCGCAAATCGTTCCGAAATGCGACATGGCCCGCGCGAATTCGCGAAGACAGATCGGGGGCGGTCGCCCGCTTAAATGCCTGCTGCGCGTGGAAACGCCGCAATCGGCAACCGCGGCACAAGCCTGGGAGTTAGCGGCCGGACGGCCGGAAAGGAATGGCAAGCAAAGAATGTTGAACAGCATACTCGGCGTCCTGTCGAGCGACATGGCGATTGACCTCGGAACAGCCAATACGCTCGTTTACGTCAAAGGCCGCGGCATCGTTCTGAACGAGCCCTCGGTCGTCGCAACCTATACGAAAGGCGGCAAGCGGCAGGTTCGCGCCGTGGGCAACGACGCCAAGTTGATGCTGGGCCGCACGCCCGGCAACATCGAGGCGATCCGCCCCATGCGGGACGGGGTGATTGCGGACTTCGAGGTGGCGGAGGAAATGATCAAGCATTTCATCCGCAAGGTTCACAACCGCCGCTCGTTCGCCAATCCGATGATCATCGTGTGTGTGCCGTCCGGTTCCACGGCTGTGGAACGGCGCGCCATCCAGGAATCGGCGCTGTCCGCCGGCGCCCGGCGGGTGTTCCTGATCGAGGAACCGATGGCGGCGGCGATCGGTGCCGGGCTTCCTGTGGGCGAGCCCACGGGTTCCATGATCGTGGATATCGGCGGCGGCACCACGGAAGTGGCGGTGCTGTCGCTGGGCGGGATTGTGTATTCGCGCTCGGTGCGCGTTGGCGGCGACAAGATGGATGAGGCGATCATCGCCTATATCCGCCGCCATCAGAACCTGCTGATCGGCGAGGCATCTTCCGAGCGCATCAAGAAGGAGATTGGCTCGGCGGCGCCACCGGCCGAGGGCAATGGCGTCACTCTGGAGATCAAGGGCCGCGATCTCCTGAACGGTGTGCCCAAAGAAATCACCATCACGCAGAGGCACATCGCCGATGCCCTGGCCGAACCCACCAGCCAGATTGTGGAAGCAGTGAAAGTGGCGCTTGAGGCGACCCCGCCGGAACTCGCCGCCGACATCGTGGACAAGGGCATCGTGCTGACCGGCGGAGGCTCGCTGCTGGCCAATCTGGATCAGGTGCTGCGGGAGGAAACCGGCCTGCCGGTCTCCATTGCGGACGACCCGCTCTCTTGCGTGGCGCTGGGCACGGGCAGGGTTCTGGAGAACCCGAAGTCCATGCGCCATGTTTTGTCCACAGCGTTCTAGTAGGAAGGTGGGGCTGAACCCAAGCCGGAAGCGTAAATGGCAAACGGAACCTGGAGGATCGCGCGCGGCAGAAGCAGCGCCCAGCTTCCGACCGCGCTTGCCGGGGCGCTCGCCGTCCTTTTGCTGGTCGCGGGCCGCGCCCATTTCGTGCCGTTCGAGCGGGCGCGGGCCGCCATCACCGACCACACGGGCCCGGTGCTCCAGGCAATCAACGCGCCGGTGTTCGCCGTCACCCGCTGGACGAGCGGCATGCGGCACTTCTTCGATATCTACAGCGAGAACCTTCAACTGAGGGAAGACAACGCGCGCTTGCTGCAATGGCAGAGCGCCGCGCAGACGTTCCAGGAGCAGGTTCGACGCTACCAAGTGCTGCTGAAAGCGGTGCCGGATCCGTCTTACGCGACGGCCACCGCGAAGGTAATTGCCCGTTCCAGCCAGCCCTTTCTGGAAACCATCGTCCTGAACGCGGGGCAGCAGAATGGCGTGAAGCCAGGCCAGGCGGTCATCGACGCACGTGGGCTTCTGGGCCGCATCTACATCGCCGGCAAACGCACCGCCTGGGTAATTCTACTGAACGATCTGAACAGCCGAATCCCGGTCGCGGTTCGCGCAGCCCGTGTGGAAGGCATCCTGGCGGGCACCAACGCCGCGGAACCCAATCTCGAAGCGCTGCCTCAGAACGTAAAGCTGAAAGCGGGCCAGGAAGTAGTGACATCGGGCGATGGCGGACTGATGCCGCCCGGCCTACCGGTTGGGCTTCTGGAGCAGGAAGGCGGAGCCTGGAAGGTAGCCCTGTTCGCCGACCCGTCGGGTGCGGACGAAGTTCGCGTACTTGGATTCCGTTCGCCCCTCGAGCCGATGCCCAAGCCGACTGAACGCGATTTGCCGGCGAATGTCGCAGGCCTGCCGCCGCCGCAGCCCGAACCGGAGCAGACCGCCACGACGGCGACGCAGATTCCGAATCAGACCGTGGCCACCGCATCCGCCGGCACAGCGCAGGCGAACCCCGCCGTGCCACGGGCAACGCCGAAGCCCACGGTGGTTGTTCATCATCTGAAGCGAGCAACAGAATCGCCGGCCACAATCGAGACGCGGCCGCGCGCCGAAGAGCCGCCTCCGGAGCAGGCCAATCCGCCAGATGACGACCAAACCAATCAGTAGTGGCGAAACCGGGTGACCATGTCGTTATCCTCCCTGTTCGCAGCCATCATCCCGGCCCTCTGCGGATTGCTCGGCGTGGCGCTGTCCGCCATGCCGGTGTCGCTGACCGGCGGCGCGGTGCCGCCGCCACTGCTCGGCTTTATGCCGATCTATTTCTGGTGCCTGTTTCGCCCGGACCTCATGCCCGTGGCTGCGGTGTTCATCATCGGTCTTTCGCAGGACCTGCTGTCCGGCGCGCCGCCCGGATTCTGGACAGCGTCGTTCATCGCCACCTACGCTTTTGTGGACAGGCAACGCGATTCATTGGCCGGCTTGGCAGGCGTCGGCACCATTCTCGGATTTGCGCTGGCTGCGCTCATTTGCGGCATGACGGCCTACGTCATCGCCTGGGTCTACTATTGGCACCTTCCCCCTTTGATGCCGCTCCTCATTCAGGTCGCGGTGACGATGGTGTGCTATGTTCCAGCGTTGCCCCTGCTGAACGCCCTTCAGCGCCGGATCGTCGGGCCGTGGCGGAGCGAGTATTGAGCCGTGCCTCTCTTCGATCTTAAGGACAAGAGCCGCTACGCGACGTTCACGCGGCGCACGTTGATCATGTCCGGCGGCATGACGGCGATTTTCGCCGTGCTCGGCGGCCGCCTCTATCAGCTGCAGGTACTGGAAGGCGATCAGTTCAAGACCAAGTCGGAAGAAAACCGCGTCAGCGAGCGGCTGGTGGCGCCGCCACGCGGGCGCATTCTCGACCGCTTCGGCACGGAGCTCGCGAACAACCGCCGCAATTTCCGCGTGCTGCTGATTCCGGAACAGACGCCGGACGGCGTGAAGCCGGC
Organism: Rhizomicrobium sp.; assembly: GCA_036488975.1. GTDB lineage: Bacteria > Pseudomonadota > Alphaproteobacteria > Micropepsales > Micropepsaceae > Rhizomicrobium. The sequence continues at coordinate 6,793 of DASXGS010000041.1, forward strand.
GCTCGAGAGCATCGGCCGCATTATCTATCTTTCGGACCGCCAGCGCGAGCGCGCGCTTCGCGACGCGCGCGCCAACAAACCGTTCGTGCCGATCATCGTGGCAGAAAATCTTTCCTGGGACGAGTTCGCGCGCATCAATCTGCACCTGCCCTATCTCGCGGGCGTGCAGCCAGACGTAGGCCAAACGCGTGCCTATCCGTACACGGATGAACTCGCGCACATCCTGGGGTATGTCGCGGCAGTGTCGCCGAGCGACCAGGCAAACGATCCCGACCCACTGCTCGAACTGCCCGGGTTCCGCATCGGCAAGCGCGGCATCGAAAAAGAGTTGGAGCCGGACCTGCGCGGCAAGGCAGGGATCACCCGGGTCGAGGTGAACGCCTATGGCCGCGTGATCCGCGAGTTGAGCCACGAAGAGGGCGAGCCCGGATCTGATGTTTATCTGACCATCGATCAGGACCTGCAGAATTTCACGTCGCAGCGCCTTGGGCAAGAAAGCGCCGCGGCCGTGGTCATGGACGTGGCGACGGGCGATGTGCTGGCGCTCGCCTCGACGCCTGCCTTCGATCCCAACCTGTTCAATGTCGGCGTTACCAACGCGCAGTGGAAGGCGTGGACCACCGACGATCACACCCCGCTCATCAACAAGACGATTGCCGGTCTTTATCCGCCAGGATCGACGATCAAGCCCACCATGGCGTTGGCCGCCTACGATGGCGGACTGAAGGACATGCAGGTGTTCTGCACCGGCTCCATTGCGCTCGGCAATCACGTCTTCCATTGCTGGAAGAAACACGGCCATGGACATGTCGACCTGACGCGCGCCATCGAAGCCTCGTGCGACGTCTTCTTCTACGAATGCGCGCGCCGGCTCGGGATCGATCGCGTGGAGGCAGCCGCACATCATGTCGGATTGGGCGCGCAAACTGGCATCGAGCTGCCCGGTGAAAAGGCCGGTGTGGTGCCTGGCCGCGAATGGAAAATGAAGCGCTATCATGTGCCCTGGCTCGAGGGTGAAACCCTCAACACCGGTATTGGCCAAGGCTACCTGCTTGTAACGCCATTGCAGCTCTGCACGGTGGCGGCGCGCATCGCGAGCGGCAAAGCGTTGGTGCCGCGCATCACGCGCGTGGTGGGGCGCCAGGCGCAGCCCCGGCCTGATCTGACACCGCTGCCGTTTTCGGATGGCGCGCTCGCGCTGGTGCGCAACGGCATGAACGGCGTGACCAACACGCCCGGCGGCACGGCATACGCCTTTCGAATTACCGAGCCGGGCTACGAGATGGCCGGCAAGACCGGCACGGCGCAAGTCCGCGTCATCAGCCGCGAGGAGCACAACGCCGGGGTGAAAAAGAACCTCACACTGCCGTGGAAAATGCGCGACCACGGACTGTTTATCTCCTTTGCGCCGGTCGGCCGGCCACGTTACGCGTGCGCCTGCATCACGGAGCATGCTTCCGATGGCCATCCCCAGGTGGCGGCAGCGCGCGATATCCTGCTTTATGCGCAGCAGCGCGATCCCCTGAAGCGGCCCACCGCCTACCCACTGAGCGCCGCCAACCTGAACGGGGGCCGCAAGGCATGACGACGCGCCCCTATGCGGCCTCCCGGCGGACACTTTCGTTCACCGACAAGTTCCAGGAATTCCATTGGCCGCTGCTGCTGGTTGTGCTGATCGTCGCCTGCATCGGCGTGGCGATGCTCTATTCGGTGGCCGGCGGGCATATCTCGCCGTGGGCGAGCAAGCAGATGCTGCATGTCTCTATCGGGCTTGTGCTGCTTGTGGCCGCGGCGCTGGTGGATGTGCGCTACTGGATGAATCTCGCCTATCCGCTTTATGGCATTTGCATCGTGCTCTTGATTGCCGTGGAAGTGGCGGGCCACACCGGACTTGGCGCCCAACGCTGGATTCAAATCGGTCCGCTCCAGCTGCAACCTTCCGAGCTGATGAAGATCGCGCTGGTCCTGGCTCTAGCGCGGTTTCTGCACGGGCAGGACATCGAGCAGGTCTCCAAGCCGCTGCGCCTGCTCGTGCCGATTTTGATGATCGGAATTCCGGCCGCGCTGGTGCTCAAGCAACCGAACCTCGGCACGGCCACTATTCTGGTAATGGATGGGGCCTGCCTGCTGTTTTTGGCCGGCTTGTCCTGGTGGTGGATCGTGCCGACGGTCAGTGCCGTGGGCGCCGCCATTCCGGTGGCATGGCAGTTCCTTCACGATTACCAGAAACGGCGCGTGCTCACCTTTCTCAATCCGCAAAATGATGCCTTGGGCGCCGGCTGGAATATCAGTCAGGCGGAAATCGCCATCGGATCCGGCGGGCTTACCGGAAAGGGATATCTGCATGGGACACAGGGCCAGCTGAACTTCCTGCCCGAAAAGCAGACCGACTTTATCGTGACCTCCATCGGAGAGGAGTTCGGGCTGCTCGGCTGCATCGCACTTTTGCTGCTCTACGCCGCGATCATCGGCTACGGCATTCGGATTGCGATGGCGTCGCGCAGCCAGTTCGGCCGTCTCGTGGCGCTCGGTCTTACCCTCAATTTCTTCTTCTACATCATGATCAACGGCGCGATGGTGATGGGACTGATCCCCGTCGTCGGCATTCCGATGCCACTGCTGTCCTATGGAGGCACCGCGATGCTCACCGTGATGTTCGGCTTCGGAATCCTGATGTCGATTCATGTTCACCGGCAGGTGGAAATCCCCCGGCACTCCGGTATCCTTATCTGACGACACGTATCGGGTGGACAGCGCTCATGCGCCTCTGCTATAGCCCGCGCCCCACGCGGCCACACGGCCCAGCGGGCGATTAGCTCAGGCGGTAGAGCAGCTGACTCTTAATCAGCGGGTCGCAGGTTCGAGTCCTGCATCGCCCACCAGCCTTCACTCCCGAAGCGAGAGAAGGCTGCAGCGCCGAAGCGCGAAGCGCGAAGGCGTCTGGTTGCCGCGAGCTACGGCTTGGCGAGCCTCCCGAGATCACAGTCCAACGTTCAGGAAAGACCTGACACGCGTTCAGCCGCGTTTTTTTCGCTTGCTCGAGGATGATGACGACTTGGTTCGTCCGAGACCGATTTTCTTGGCAAACTCTGAGCGCTTTACAGAGTAGTTCGGAGCCACCATGGGATAATCGCGCGGCAAAC
>DASXGS010000051.1:0-4638 GCA_036488975.1 Rhizomicrobium sp.
CCACCTTCACCACCAGCCGCCTCGATCTCACCGAGAACGGCCAGTACACGCTGGCACAGGGCACCAAGAACATCATCGCCAGGCTGCAGGAGCCAATCACCCTCAAATTCTTCTATTCGAAGAAGGTCGGTTCCGAGTACGCGCAGGTGAACGCCTATGCCGGCCGCGTGCGCGACCTGCTGAACGAATACGCCGCGCTGAGCCGCGGCAAAATCATTCTGCAGGAGATCGATCCGGAGCCGTTCAGCGAAGCGGAGGATCAGGCGACCGCCAATGGCCTCAGCGGCGCGCCGACCCAAACGGGCGACGTCGTCTATTTCGGCCTTGTCGGCACCAACACCATCGACGGCAAGGAGACGATCCCCTTCTTCACCCAGGATCGCGAGCCCTATCTCGAATACGACATCTCCTCGCTGGTCTATAAGCTGTCGCATCCCAAGAAGCCCAAGCTCGCCATCCTCTCCAGTCTGCCGCTCGAACAGGGCTCGGGCGGCATGGCGGCGATGCTGCAGGGGCATGCGCGGCCCTTCGTGATCTATCAGCAGCTGAAGGACACTTACGACACGCAGATGCTGCAGCCGAATGTCACCAGCATTCCGGCAGATGTGGACGTGCTGCTCATCGCACATCCGCCGCCCCTCTCCGACCAACAGCAATACGCCATCGATCAGTTCGTGCTGAAGGGCGGCCGTGCGCTGGTGTTCGTGGATCCCAACTCGGAGCTGGCGGGCGCGGCGACGCAAGGCTTCCAGCAGGGCGGCGGACCAACCCCCTCCGATCTGCCGAAGCTCTTCAAAGCCTGGGGCATCTCGTACGATCAGAACAAGCTCGTGGCGGACCGCGATCTGGCGCAACAGGTGCAGACGGCCGATCCGCGCAATCCGGTGCAGGCATACCCCGCCTGGCTGCATCTGACGCCCGATCAATTCAACAAGACCGATCAGGTCACCGGCAATCTGCAATCGATGAACCTCGCGACGGTTGGCGCGCTGTCCGCCGCCAAGGGCGCGACCACCACGTTCGTGCCCCTGGTGTCGTCGTCGACAGATGCCGGCCTGGTCGATGCCATGCAGGTGCGCATGGGCATGCCGCCGGCCGCGCTGATGAATCAGATCGTGCCGGTGGGCCACACCTTCACCATCGCCGCGCGCATTTCGGGGCCTGCGAACACCGCATTCCCGAAGGGTGCGCCTCCCAATCCGGCCTCCAAGACGCCGCCGGCAAAACAACCGAAGCAGCCGCCGCAGATCACGTCAGCCAAGAACATCGATGTCATCGTGATGGCGGACAGCGACATCTTCGACGACAAGTTCTGGGTGCGGCTCCAGAACATGTACGGCCGCACCGTCGGCATTCCGATGGCGGACAACGCCGCCTTCGTGCTGAACGCGGTGGAGAACCTCACCGGCTCCGGCGATCTCATTTCGCTGCGCACGCGCGGCACCGCCGATCGTCCATTCACCGTCGTGAAAAAGCTGCAGGAGCAGGCGCAGGCGAAATTCCAGCAGCAGGCACAAGGGCTCCAGCAGAAGCTGTCGGACACGCAGGAACGCTTGCGCGCGTTGCAACAGGGCGCGCCACAAGCAGGACAACGCAACGCCGCGGGGCTCTCGCCGCAGCAGCAGCATGAGATCACGCGTTTCCAGCGCGAGCTGGCGGACACGCGCGCATCGCTCCGCAAAGTGCAGCATAACCTGCGCAGCAGCATCGATGAGCTCGGGAATCTGCTTGCCTTCGTGAACATTGCGCTGGTGCCCATTCTGGTGGCGCTGTTCGCTATCGGGTTGTGGATTTTGCGCCGGCGTCGTCGCGCGCGGGCGATTGCGTTCTAGGGTGGCGGCTATGGAACAGGTGATGAGCGATCCCCGCCGGCGCAATCTCGCGATCCTTGCTGGACTGGCCGTGTTGCTGGCGATCTGGGCTGTCGCGGCGCTGTGGCAGCAAAGCGCTGAGCTCGGGGCCAAATACAATCCGACGCCGATGTTCCCGGACCTGCCGCACCAGGCGAACAGCGTGGCGCGCGTTCACGTGGCCTCGAAGACCGGCGGCTTCGATGTGGTGATGAAGCCCGGCAAGGGCTGGGTGGTGACATCGCGCAACGACTTTCCGGCCTCGTTCGCGGAAGTGAACCGTACGGTGGTCGGGCTTGCCACGCTGGAAACGCTGGAACCGAAAACTGCCCGCGCCGACTGGCTGCACTATCTCGGTCTTGATGCCCCGCCCAAAGGCGCCGGCGTGCTCGTCACCTTGGCCGATGCGCAAGGCCACACGCTTGCCTCCGTCATCACCGGAAAGACCCTGGACATCGGCGACCAGTCCGGCATCAGCGGACTCTTCGTGCGCAAGGCGGATTCGACGCAAAGCTGGCTTGCGAAGAGCGTGTTCCAGCCGAAGACCGACCCCACCGAGTGGTACGACAAGAACCTGGTGGACATCGATCGCAACCGCATTGCCGAAACCGATGTCACGCCGGCGGACAGTCCCGCCTATTCGGTGAAGCGTGACAAGCCCAAGGATGCCGACTTCAAACTTGTGAACCCGCCGGCGGGGCGCGAGCTTTCTTATCCGGGCGCTGCCGATGGCGTTGGCGCAGCCATAGTCGGCCTCACCTTCGACGATGCCAAGCCTGCCAAGGGCATGGATTTTTCCAAGGCTTGGAAACTGGTGACGCAAACTTTCGACGGCCTCACCATAACTATCCAGGCGATGCAGCAGGGGCAGGACTACTGGACCACCGTTTCGGCGGAAGCCGCGCCGGGTAAGCCCAACGCCGCGCGCGAAGCCACGGCCATCAATGCGAAAACCTCCGGCTGGGCGTATAAGCTGCCGCCGTACAAGGGCCAGCAACTCATGACCAAGCTCGACAGCCTGCTGAAGCCGCCACCGGCAGCACCAGCGCCGCCCACCAAACCTGCTCCGAAAAAATGAGCGGCGAAGCCGCGGCCGGAAGGGGCGCGCCGAACGCGCCGGTGTTTCTGCGCGAGCTTTGGTATTTTGCGGCTCTGTCTTCCTCGTTGAAGCCCGGAGATCTGCGGCGGCAGATGCTGCTGGGGGAACCGGTACTGTTGGGGCGAATGCGCAATGGCGAGGCATTCGCGCTGCGCGACATCTGCCCGCATCGCGGCGTGCCGCTGTCGGCCGGTCGTGTGATGCCGGAGAGCACGGTCGAGTGCGCCTATCACGGCTGGCGCTTTCGCAGCGATGGCGTGTGTTCGCTCATTCCCTCGCTAGTGGAGGGACAGGATATCGACCCTTCGAAAATCCGCGTGCGCGGCTATCCGCTGCGCGAGCAGGACGGGCTGATCTGGATCTATTTCTCCGCGAACGACCGCGGCAGCGAATCACCCAAGAGCGAACCGCCGCGCGTTGATGTACCGAAGGCAAAGCCGCGCTGGGTGGAAAGCCAGACCTTCCATTGCGGGATCGACGATGCGGTGATCGGGCTGATGGACCCCGCGCACGCGCCTTACGTGCACGGCCGCTGGTGGTGGAAGAAGAAGCCGCGGTTGAAGGAAAAGGCCTACGCGCCGCTGCCGACCGGCTTCGTGATGACGCGCCATCGGCCCAGCAAACCTGCCTACAAGCTGCTGGGCGGCGACGTGACAACCGAGATTACGTTCGAACTGCCGGGCATCCGGTTCGAGAACATCGCCGGCACACTCATGGGCCGACGCATCGATGTGGTTGGCTTCACTGCCTGCACACCCATTGATGAGCTCACCACTGAGGTCACGCAGGTGTTCTACTGGCCGGCGTGGCTGTCGTTCCTCAAACCGTTCTTCTCGGTCCTCGGCCCCATCTTCCTTGCCGACGACCGCAAGATGGCCGAGCTGCAGCGAGAAGGCCTGAAGTTCAATCCCAGCCTGCTGCTGATCCAGGACTCGGACGTCCCCGCCATGTGGTACCACCGCCTGAAGAAGGCCTGGTCCGAATCGCTCGCGTCCGGCACACCTTTCACCAACCCCATCCAACCCCGCACGCTCCGCTGGCGAAGCTGAACGCCGCCGCCGCCTGAAATCATCTGATACGTCCGCGCCTCTCCAGCCAACGGTAAAGGAGGATGCTGCTCAAGCAAACTGCCCAGCTGCCCAAAAAGCTCCACTTCGCAAGTTCAGCGATTCTGTATTGCTGCGGAGTGACGTAGCGTGTGACGCCCTTCAGATTCATCGGCTGGGTAAACTGCGCGGTCGGATGGTCGGGCTGCGAGAGCGCCGCTCGTTCCATTTCAGCGCCAGGAAACCAGGAAACCATGCCGGTAATCCAAGCAACGGCCATGAGGGAGCCGAGCACCAATTTCGCGGTTTTCGACCTGCCAGGCCGGTCTGTAGCCGCGAGGTCATTCTCTTTCGATTCGGGATTAAGTCGCTTTGCAATCCAAGCGAATATCGCAAGCGGCACCAGCCCGGCCAGAACAGCGACGGTAGGTCCCCACCGTGGCCACAACGTCGATTGCAGGACCATTTCAGAAGCTAGAAAGCCAACGCCACACAAGAGCAGATACACACGCCGCGGACGCTGTTGCATTGGCCGATTCCAAAACACTCCATTGGAAGAATAGCTTGGTGAGACTTGCTCTCAAACCGACTCGTGGCTAAACGATCCGCTTAACCTGCAATCCGGCTTCGATTCGGCACGCGG
>DASXGS010000093.1:0-2856 GCA_036488975.1 Rhizomicrobium sp.
GTTCCGTGCTCGATGCCGGTCGGCACCGCGCCGAGCCCCGCGTGTTTCAACCGCCGCGTAACTTCATCTGGCAGCAACGGCGTAGCGATATCGACGTCGGTTATCGGTCGACGCATCAGCGCATTGCGGACCACGCCGCCCACGAACCGAGCCTCGCCGCCATCTCGCGCGAGCGCCGCCATCACGGCGCGCGTTTCGGGCGCCGTCATCCAGCTGTCGCGCGCGGGATCGAGCTTCATGGCGCGATGCCTTTTTCCACGTGTCCCGGCACCACTTTGCCGTTCACCACATGCGGCGCCACATACCGGCCCTGCGTGCTCTCGCCTTCGGTCAGTCCCAGATACACAAAACTCGCGACCACCAGACCGAGCCCGCTTACGAACAACACCGTCCACGGCGTGTCATGCGTCGGTACGATCGAACGGGCACGCGACACCAGCAGATACGCGCCGTAGATCGCAAACGGCACGGCGAACAGCAGCGCGCGAAGAGCGAGCACGCGAATCATGGCGCATTCACTCTATCGGCAAAGTTCACCAGAATCCCTGCGGTTGCCCCCCAGATGTTATGCGGCCCGTAAGCGAAAGCGTAGAATTCGCGCCGGCGTCCCTGCCATTCCGCGCTTCGGCGCTCCCGATTTGCCGGATCCAACAGGAAGCTGAGCGGCACCTCGAACACCTCTTCCACTTCGTTGGTGTCCGGCGCCAATACGAAGCCTTCGCGCAGCAGACCCACCACCGGAAGGATGGCGAAGCCTGTGCCAGTTTCGTAGCAGTCGAGAAATCCTGCCACCGTAACGAAGCCCGGCGCAATGCCGGTTTCTTCCTGCGTCTCGCGCAGCGCCGTTTCGGTGAGCGAGGGATCCCTTTCGTGCAGCCGCCCGCCGGGAAAACTCACCTGCCCGGCGTGGCGTGACAAATGAGGCGTGCGCCGGGTGAACAGCACCGTCGGCTCGGCTCGCGCGATGATCGGCAGCAGCACCGCAGCCGGCATCAGTTTGCGGGAACCATTCGGCCGATATTCGGGATTCAAATCGTAGTCGCCGCGTGTCGGTGTGAGGGAAACATGCGGCGGCTCCTGCAAGAGCCGCGCGCGCAAGCCTGCAACTTCGCCGCGCACAATATCTTCCACCAACGCTGGCACGACACTCACGGAACCATCCCAATGGGGAAAAACACGCCCGCGCTCCACACGCCGAGTTCACCATCGCGATCTCCGGCAACGGCAATGTCGGCCAACTGGTAGAAGACGTTCCGGCTGATGCGCGCATCCAATCCGGCGCGCACATGAACATAGGGCGCAGGTTCGCCTGTGTCCGCCGCATTCTCGACACGGATGGGATGCTCCGCATCCGCAACCACCTCGTCGCCGACGTTGGTGGTGAACATGAGCTGCTGCTCACGCCCCCTGCCACGCACCTCCAGCAGCACCGCCAGAAACGGTGCATCCTCCACCTCGATGCGCATCTTCTCTGCAGGCGTAACCAGGTAGTAACCATCTCGGTCACGCCGCAGGATGGTCGAAAACAGCCGCACCAGCTCCCGTCGGCCCACCGGGGTCCCCTGGTGAAACCACGTGCCGTCGCGCGCGATGCGGATGTCGATCTCGCCGCAATGCGCCGGATTCCATTTGTCGACCGACGGCAGCTTCCGTCCTGCAGCCAATTCCCGTTGCAGGCTCGCTAGCCCTAAGGCCAAGTCCGGCATGACCATCCTGTAAGGCCTGCGCTTCACGGGCTTGTGCCCGGGCGCGGCATCGCTTCCGTTCCTTTGCGGTTGCGCCGTTCCCGCCTCAAATGCCATGAAGCACGGGGCCGGCGTGGTCCGCGGTTCCACGAACTGTACGCGGGCGCCATGCCCTGCGCCAACCGGATGCCAGATGGACGATCTGATGAGCGAAGCCGAAGCCATCCAACCCCTCGCCGAAGAGGATGCGGTGGCACAGGCGCGCGCGGTGGCGGATCGCTTCGCACATGTGCGCGAAGCAGTGGCCCGCGTCATTCTGGGACAGCGCGAGGTTATCGATCAAACGCTGATCACGCTGCTGGCCGGCGGCCACGGCTTGCTGATCGGCGTGCCGGGGCTGGCCAAAACCCGGCTGGTGGAAACGCTCGGTACCGTCCTTGGCATGGACTGGAAGCGCATCCAGTTCACGCCCGATCTGATGCCGGCTGATATCGTGGGCTCCGAGGTGCTGGAAGAAGACGAGGGCGGCCGGCGCTCTTTCCGGTTCATTCAGGGCCCCGTGTTCACCCAGCTGTTGATGGCGGATGAAATCAACCGGGCCAGCCCGCGCACGCAATCGGCACTGCTGCAGGCGATGCAGGAACGCTACGTTACCATCGCTGGCCGGCGGCACGATCTGCCCGCGCCATTCCACGTGCTCGCCACGCAGAATCCGCTGGAGCACGAAGGCACTTATCCGCTGCCCGAGGCGCAGCTCGATCGCTTCCTGCTGCAGATCGATGTCGACTATCCGGACGAAGAAGCCGAGCGGCGCATGCTGCTCGCCACCACCTTCGGCGAAGAATTGCCACCGCAGGCCATTTGCACGCCGACCGATCTGATCGAAGCGCAGCAGCTGGTGCGCCGGTTGCCGGTCGGAGAGAAGGTTGTCGATGCCGTGCTGCGGCTGGTGCGCGCCGCGCGCCCCGACCGATCCGGCGACAAGCAATTGCGCGAGTTGATTTCATGGGGACCAGGGCCGCGCGCCAGCCAGGCCTTCATGCTGGCGATCCGCGCCAAGGCGCTGATCGAAGGCCGCTTCGCGCCGTCGGTGGACGATGTGGAAGCGCTCGCGCCGCCCGTGCTGCGCCATCGCATGGCGCTGAATTTCACCGCGCGTGCGGAGGGCACC
>DASXGS010000122.1:0-11543 GCA_036488975.1 Rhizomicrobium sp.
CGATCTCGAAACGCAGGCAATCATCCTTACCGGCAAGGGCGCATTCAGCGCCGGCGCCGATCTGAAGGATCCGGCGATGTCGCGCCGTGCTGCCAACGGGCTGCTGGAGCGGCGGCACATGGTGAAGGTTGGGCCGGATCTCTGCGACGCTTGGGAGAAAGTCGAGCAGGTCACCATCTGCGCCATCGAGAGATACGCCATCGGGGGCGCCGTGGCGTTCGCGGCCGCGTGCGATTTCCGCATCGTGGCGCAGAACGCGACATTGCGGCTGCCGGAAATTCCCCTTGGCATGAACATGAGTTGGCACGCGGTGCCGCGGCTGGTGTCGCTAATGGGCCCGGCGCGCGCGAAACGCTTCACCATCTTCGGCGCGGATATGAATGCGGACGATGCGCTCGCGGCCGGACTTGCCGATGAGATTGCGCCCGATGGTGAAGCTTTGTGTGCGGCCCGAGGATGGGCGGAAAAGATCGCCAAGCTTCCGCCCAATGCGGTGCGCATGACGAAGCAGGCGGTGAACGCGACCGCCAACGCGCTGCATCACGCCACCACCTTCATGGATGCGGATCAATACGTCGCCGCCACCACGAGCGAAGATTTCCGCGAAGCGATCAAAGCGTTTCTTGAAAAGCGCGAACCCAAGTTCACCGGCCGCTGATCCGCGGAGTCAGCTGGCGAGCACGATCCCGATCGGCGGCGCCGAAATGTGCGCGAGTGCGTTCACCGCATCGGCTATCGCGGGGCGCGGGCCTGTATCTGCGCGTGCCACCAGCAGCACGGCATCGGCGCAACGTGCCAGCAGGTTGGTGCCGCCCCGCCCCAACACCGGCGGCGCGCAAATGAGCAACAGATCGCAGTTCTGGCGCAAATGCGAAACCAGTTGGGTGAACTGCCGTGCTCCAAGGATACGATGAGCATCTTTGTCCGCGCTGCTGGACGATAGAAGCAGCGCGCCGGATCGCGGGTCTTTTGCAAGTGTCCGGCTGAGAGGCGCGCGCCCGGTCAGCACGTCCGTCAGGCCATCCGGTGCGCCACGCAGGCCTGCGAGCGGCGCAACCGAGGGCGCGCTCAGATTGGCATCCAGCACGATCACACGCCGGCCGAGCGCGGCTGTGGCGCGCGCCAGGCTTACCGCAATCGTCGTTGAGCCTTCGCCGGATTGCGGAGAGGTGATGAGAATGGCACGCGGGCCGCCGCGCGCTGCGCCGTAAGCGATATTGTAGCCCAGAGCCGACATGGCTTGCGCAAAGGGCGACGTCGGCCAATCGAGAACAAGGTCTGCGGCACGTGCGTGCGCGACGCCGGGGATCTCGGCCAGCACCGGCACGCCCCGCAAAACATTCCGCGCCCCCGCCGCCAGCGAAGCCGGCGCGATTTGCTCCGCCATCAGCGCCATCAGCAGTCCCAACATCAGGCCGGCAGGCAAAGAGGCGGCCAGAATGAGCGCGCGATGTGGGGAGCTTGGCGCATTGGGGGCTACAGCGTGTGAAATAACCTGCGCATCGGAAGCCTGCAGCAGATCCTGATCCTGAATGCCCCGCAGCCGTGTAACGAACGCCTCGTAAATCGAATGGATGGAGACGGCATTCACCTCCAGCGATTTCAGTTTCACCCGCAGCAGGTTTTGCGCCTGGGCCTGCCGCTCCGCCCGATCGAGTGCGGATTCGAGTGTACCCACTTGGGCGCGCGCGACAGACACATCGTTCGCCAGCGAGCCGCCAATCCGCGTCACCTCACGGGCGATCTTGTCCTCCAGATCGCGCTTCTGGGACTGCGCGGCGATCAGCTTGGGATGTTTGGGGCCGTAGCGGGTTTCCAGATCGGCTTCGCTGCGGTTGAGATCGGCTTCCTGCTGGCGAAGTTGGATGATGAGCGGGGAGGCCACCGCCTGTGAGATGTCCGCTTCCTGCCCGGATTTCATCAACGTGTTCACGCGGGAAAGGGTCGCATCCTTCTGCGAGAGATCGGCCTTGGCCTGCACCAGTTGGGTACTGAGCGCGGTAATCTGCTGCTCGATCAGCGGCACGCCTCCGTCGGATTCGTTCAGGTCGTGCTCGGCCTTGTAGCGCTCGACGGCCGAATCGGCGGCCTGTACCTGCCGCGACAGATCGCGGACACGGGATTCCAGCCAATTGGTCGCCTCGTGGGTGGCGGCGGCTTTGGTCTCGAGTTGGAGTTGCACATAGGTATCCACCACTGCATTGGTGATCTGCGCCGCCTTCTCTGGCGTGCTGGCGCTGAAACTCACAGAAAGAGCGGTGGAAAGTCCCTCGTTCCAGGCGTTCAGGTGTTTCAGGAAGGCGTCCACCACCTGCTCGTGCCTCGAGTCGGCATCCGCGGCGCCACCGCTATTGAACTCGGGATCGTTTTCGAGACCCAGCCTGTCCACCACGCGGGAGGCCAAATCGCGCGAGGTGAGAATCTGAATCTGGTTCTGCACCGAAGCGGGATCGGTGGGCAGCGAGGACAGCACGGAGGAAGCATCCGCCACGTTGTTCTTGCGCTGCTCGAGCATCACCTCGGCATAGCCTGAATATTGCGTTGGCAGCAGCATTAGGATTACGGCGGTGATCGCCACACAGGCCGCGGCGACGCCCAGAATCAGCTTGTGGCGGACTTTGACGAGGCGCGCGAAATCGACCAACTGGAAGCGCACGGGCGCATGGCCGGCGCGCTCAGGCGGGACGGCGGAAATGCCGGGCATCGTTGTTCGCGCGATCGCCATTTAAGTGCCTTCCGCTGCCGCATTGGCGGCGATTCGATTTAACTCTTCGCAAACTGATGAAGCCTTAATGCGCATCGCTGTGGCATGGTTACTCGACCGTTAACGGCGCCAGCTTCGGCCTCGGCGCGTACGGCCGCAGCCATTTCAGACAGCCGATGGCGATGTCGGCTAGCCGCCGGTAGGATTGATCGGGCAGAAATATCTGCAGACAGACAATTGCCGCTAACCGCGGGCGGTAACAGCCGTGAAGCAATGCCGTCAGATACAGGGCTAGCGCCTTCCCTTTGCTCGACGGTGCGGCTCCTTTTGCAATTGTCCAGCCACGGCAACCGTAATATGCGCGCGCCGGAATGTGGGGCCGCATCCGTTCCAGCCAGCCGACCATCCGCGCGCCCTTCCGATTCGCAGACGATCGGTTGGGGTCGGGAAGATCGTGCCAAATCGCGTGTGGTTCGGTAAGCATCTGGAATTTGCAACCCGCTAGGTAGAGGCGGATTGCAAAATCGGTGTCTTCCGCGAACCGCAGATATTCCGGATAGCGCACATGCCGGGCAATGGCGCGCGGCACAACGATTGTTATGGTCGGCACGAAACCGCGATCGCACAGCAGGTAGGTGGCCATGTGCTCGCCGGCGCGGATTGCGCGCGGCGGCTTGAGTAAGCTCTTGCCGTTGCCCCGATCCACCACCACCTGCGCATAGCCAACGAGGTTGTCGGTGTTTTCCAGGAGTGCCTTCATGCATTCGAGGTGACGGGGCAGGAATTCGTCGTCGGAATCGAGCGGCGCAATGAATTGCCCCTGCGCCGCATCGATACCCGCGTTGCGCGCTGCGCCACCGCCGCGGTTCTTCTGACGAATGTAAACGATGCGCGGATCATTGGACTCTGCGATCACCGCGGCGGCGTCGTCGGTCGAGCCATCGTCCACCACGACGATCTCAAAATCCTGGCAGGTTTGCGCAAGCACGGACTGAAGAGCCCGGCCCAGTACATGGGCACGGTTGTAAACCGGGATAATCACAGAGAAGAACGGGCTCATGGGACGGCCCATTGCATGGTTTGCGCCAGCTGTGGAGGCGGATTCTCCCGCGCGCGCAACGCAGCCAGCACCAGCACGAACGCCACCCAGGCTGGCCCGTCACCTTCTAGATAATCCGATTCGACGAAATTGTGCAGGACGATGAATGCAAACGTCGCGAAGAGAGGCACGTAGAAGCGGACTTCCGTCGGTTTTTCGATGCCGCGAAATACGACCAGCGGTCGGACGATGAAGGCAAGCATTGCCAGGATAAACCCGATGCCGCCGATCGTGACCGCCAGTTGCAGGTAAGCATTGTGGCCGTGCGCCTCGCCCTGCACCCATTTGTCAGCGACGTAGTTGTAAAGCGGCGAAACTTTGCCGGTATCGGCGAAGGAGCCGAACCCCGAGCCCTGCAGCGGGTGATCGCGGAGGAACGCGAGTTCGCCCTGCCAGATGGCCACGCGGCCGGTGAGTTCCTGCGGATCGGTAAGGAAACGTATGATGGTATTGGAATCCGCCAACGCGGCGAACACCGCGAGCGAAAGTACAAGCACGCTGGCCGTGCCGAGGATCCACCGCGTCAAGCTGTGGCGTCTGGTATAGCGGAACAGCAGGCCCGCGAAAATGGCGATGGGCAACAACCCCAGCGAGGTTTTCGACCTCGTCATTGCGGTAAAGAACACTGCACCAAAAAACACCAGCCACGGCACGAGCTTGCGCGTTTCCAGCGCACGAAACAGAAAGAGGAGCGCCGTGATCGCGCAGACAGCACCGGTGATGTTCTTGTGGAAGTAGAGGCCGCGCCAATTTCCAACGAGCGCAGGATCGGCCTCACCGGGCAAATGAACAGCCTGCGGCACAGCCCATATTGAGATGAAATTCACGATCAAAATTGCGCCCAGGATCACGCGCAGAATGGCGAAGGCGCGCTCGGCGCCCAGCGCCTGCACACCCATCGTGGCAGAGAGCACGATCACGATTTCGAGCCCGGCGCGCCTCATGGTGACGTCCGGTTGGGCTGCCCACAGCGAGGTCATCAGACACCAGAGGAGCAGAATGGCAAGCAGCGGCGGCAGTGTTGCGAGCAGTCGCGTAGCATCGCGCTGCAAGGTCGCGACGAAAATCAGGGTAAACGCGCCGAGATACGTGATCTGACGCAACATATCGCCCGTGCCCATGCCGCTGTCGCCGAGCGGCAGCAGCGACTGGTTGCGGATCGCGAAGGGGTGCAGCCCCACGAAGGTCAGCAGCAGGAAGGCGGCAAAGCCGATCTCTGCGAGCAGACTGCGCTCGCTTGTCCTCGCCCTAGGCGCCGCCCAAATGGTTTCAGTCGCCGTGGACAATGGCGTACTCGTTGTAGGCGTGGCCGAAAATCGCTGCGAGCTTGCCCGCGGCACGCCACAGCTTGCACAGCGCATTGGCACTCCGCCGTGTCACCGGGGCCTGCAACAAGGCGAGCGCAGGATAGACAACCGCCGCGCCGGCAATTTTCACCAGCTCACGCGCATATTCGGGGCGGCTTCGCGAGTGCTTGAGAAACACCCGCATGTCCGAATTGCCGGTGCGATAAGCGCGTTGCAGCACCCAGCCGAAGGTGGCGCGCGAGGCCGGCACCCAGGCGTAGGCGATCGCGTCGTCGGCCCACGCAAACCGTTTGCCCTGGCGGCGCAGGCGCTCGAAGAAATCGCGGTCCTCGCCCCCGGTGAGTGCGAAGGCGGGGTCGAAGCAGGGCTTCTCCAGCCCTTCGAAGCAGGCGCGTCGGACCAGCACGTTGCTGGTGCTGTCGATCATCGGGACGATTCCGCTGCGATCGCGCATCGGCGCGATGCCATGGCAATCGGCGGCCCAGCGGCCGGGCATGGATTCGAATTCATGCAGAACCGCGCCGTGTAGCGCATCGGCTCCCGTCAACCGTTGCACTTGCAGAAATGCATCCAGCCAATGCGGGTCGGGCCATTCGTCGTCGTCGAGCATGGCGACGAAATCGGCCGTGCCTTGCACGAGCGCGTGCTCCGCCAGCGCGTTGCGGGCCTGCGCAATGCCGCGTTCTGGCGCCGCCACGCAGGTCAGCGGCCAGCGATAGCCCTTCGCACGCAGCGCGTTGCACACGCGGGACGCTTCCCGGCGTTCGGCATCGTTGTCGGCCACGAGCACCGAGACGTGGGCCTCTGTTTGGAGCCGCTCCAACGCCCGCAGCAGGCGCTCGAGCCCCTTCGGCCGGCGGAAGCTCGGAATGGCGACCGTCACGTCAACCATGGCCAGCCTTCCAGCTGCGGGCGAGCGCGAAGGTGCGCTGTGTCGCCACCGCTTCGCCGCTCAGGATTCCAATTAACGCCGCGACAGGTCCAAAGACGAGCAGGAGAACGAATGTTGCTGTCAACGATACGGCGCTCGCCCACACGCCCACTCCTGCGAGCCGCTTGAATTGGCCGGCCGCCTGCAGCAGCACCGACTCCGGCGTGCGCAGGGTACGGAGCGCCATGATCGCGGCCGAGAGCGCCACCACTGCCACCACATCGGCGAATGGATAGTCGTGCTTCAGGATGAGGCCCGGAAACCATGTGAGCAGCGCGGCCGCGGCAAGGATTGTGGCAAGCCAAATTGCACCCGCCGCCGTTCGAAATTCCTTAACGTTGCGGAAAGCGCGGTCTTTTTGCCCTGCGCCCAGCGCTCGCGACATCAGAGGTCGCTCCATATCCGGCAATGCTGTGAGCACGAGCGATACGGGCCGCATCAGCAGGGCGCCCACGGCGATCACCGCGAAGGCGTGCGGCCCGGAAAGGAAGGTCACCAGGTAAGCGTGCGCGTTTACCGTTGCTTCACTGGAGGCCACGCCCAGCACGGCCCAGCCCGACAACTCGCGCCAAACGCGGATGAACGGTTTCAGCTCGCCTCGCCACAGCGCCGTCCATTGCGGCCGGAAATACGTGGCGCCGAACATCGCGAGGCTGGCCGCGGCCGCAAAAAGCAGGACCAGGGCGGCGCTCAAGATGGTGAGCGCGTGCGCGAGCAGCGTCGCGAGCAGCCCTGCGATAACAAGGCCGCTGTAGGCAAGATCGGAGGAAAGCACGCGAACGGTTTGCGTCGCCCCATAGGCCCAGCAGCGCGCGAACCAACGTGTGCTCATCACACCGCCATACAGCGCAAAGATCAGCGCCAACGACAGGTTCGCGCCACTTGCGAACATGACGAACCCGAGCACCAGCACTGCAGCGATCGCGAATACCGCGTTGGCCTTGAAATAGGTGAGCGTCTCGGCGACGCTGGCCCCTTCCGGCTTGGCGATGGCGCGCGCAATCGGTGGCGCGAAGAAGGCGCCGCACACGCTGAGCGCAAATGGCGATACCACCATCAGGAACGAGAACAGGCCGAAGGCAGCACGCGGTAATGCGTGCAGCAATATCAGTGCGGCAATGAAATGCGCTCCCGAAATGGCGATCGGCCCGAAGGCGGAAAGCGCATAGCGTGTGAACGCGGCGACGAGATCGGCCCTGGCCGATGCGCGCCGTTCGGCGGGCACGCCTGCGACACCAATGAGGATGCGAACGAGCGCTGTCATCGCGTCGCACTCGCGGCCGGCGCGTTTGACGGTAACGAGGACGCGGTTTTTGTCAGCAGCGCGAACAGCGCGAGCGGATTGGTGATCGCGTAGCGCCAGAACAGACGCCGCGGTTCGCGCAGCAGCCGGTACAGCCATTCGAGGCCGCAGCGCTGCATCCATTCCGGCGCGCGCGCGTAATCGCCGGTGACGAAGTTGAAGCAGCCGCCGCACGTCACGATCCAGCCGGCGTTCAGCCGGTGACGGTTGCGCACGCAGAAATCGTATTCCAGCGGCACACCGAGCCCAACCCACAGCACGTCGGCGCCTGAGCTGTTGATGGAATCGCACAGCGCCGCTTCTTCGTCCGGCGTGAAGTAGCCGTGACGGCGGCCTGCAATGTGTAAGCACCCATATTGTAATTCCAGCGCCATGGCACATTGCGCATTCACACGCTCGGTTGCGCCGAGCAGGAAGAAACTGAGGCCGCTTTCCGCGCCGGCATGCGCTGCATCGTGAATGAAATCTGTGGTGGCGCTGCGTTCGGGAATCGGATGACGGGTGAGCAATTTTGAGGCAAGCACCACCGGCTGCCCGTCGGCGTGAATCAGGTTGGCGGCTTCGAAATATTTGCGGAATTGCGCATCGGTTGCGGCAAGCGCAATCGCATGACCATTCGACGCGAACACCAGCTTTGGCCGCCGCTTGCCGCCACGCGCGGCCAGACAATCGCCGACCATCAGATGAGTTAATTGGGCGCGCGAGAGGCAGGCGGTGCGAATGCCCCCCACCAAGACTTCGCGATATGCTCGGTGGCCGCCGCGCCGCTCGTTCCGCGGTGGTGCTTCGGGCCGGGCGATTGCTTTTCGGCGCAGCGAAAGCATCAGTGTGCGTTCCTGGGCCGCAGGATTTCGAGGGCTGTGCGGGCAAGAATTTCGAGGTCTAGCGCCAGGCTGACGTGGCGCACATACCAGAGGTCGCATTCCACACGCCTGCGCATGCGTTCGAGCGTGGGTGTTTCGCCGCGAAACCCAAGCACCTGCGCCCAGCCGGTGATGCCCGGCTTGACCTGCTGGCGCAGGGAGTAGCCGGCGATTCGAGCGCCGTAATATTCGTCGTGGGCGCGGGCGTGGGGGCGGGGCCCGACTAGCGACATCTCGCCTTTCAGCACGTTGATGAGCTGCGGCAGCTCGTCGATGCTGGTCTTGCGCAAGAAGCGGCCAATCCGCGTGATCCGCGGATCGTTGCGCTTCGCCTGCACGATGGTGTTGCCGTTCTCAAGCACGCTCATCGAGCGGAATTTGAGAATGTCGAAGGGCTTGCCGTGCAACCCAAGGCGGGTCTGCCGAAAGAACGCCGGGCCATCAGAATCGAGTTTGATCAGTACGGCCGTGAGCAGCAGCATCGGCGATAGGAGGACCAGCACCAGGGTGGCGACGCTGACATCCAGCAGGCGCTTGAGCGCGCTTTCCGCAGGCGCAACAATTCTGGCGTCCGCCGGCGCGAAATCCAGCGGAATTGCTTTGGTAAAGGTATCGCCGAGACGCTGTTGGAGGCCCACGCCGTCGATCCGCACAAATATCCGCGTACAAGCGGTTGCAGAGCGCGCGCCACGGAACTTTCGCCGGCATGCCCCAGGTCGGGATGAACGGCCTGTCGGGAAGCCCGCGGCACGTGCAGCGTTCGCTTCCTTCTCAGCGTGGTAAAGACGATGTCCCGAACCGGAACGGCGGCTGTTTCAGTTTGGTTGTCGCGAATTAAGACAGACTCTGCTGCCAGGCCGCGACGCGGCGGTTGCCGAGCCGCAAAAGCGGCACAAGGGAGCCAAGGTACGGCTCGCGTGCTTGCAAACCGTAGCGGGGCAGAAGCCATGGATTTTGAGCGCCGCTCAGCGTGCCGGCGAGCGTGGTAAAAGCATAGTCGTAACCGGCGGCGCGCACCGCGCGCCACGCGTGTGCCGAAACATCCCGCTGGTTGCCGAAAGGATAGGCGAAGTAACGGCAGGTGCCGACTTCCGCTTCGATCCGTTCGCGCGGGATTTTCGCCTGCCGTCGGACGAATGCGACGTCTTCACTCGGGTGCATGGCCCAGTGCCAATGGGCATGCGCACCGATGGTCACGCCGCGGGCCTGCAGCGCGCGCAACTCGTCCCAGGTGAGAAATCGTTCGCACGGATATCGGCCGTTTTCAGCCACGTCGCTCTTGCCAAGTGCCGCCGTCATGGCGCCGATCGCCTCGCGTGCGGCTTCGTTGGGTAGGAATCGGATACTTTGGACGACCTTCTCGGCCACTACCGCACGCATCCCGTTCAACCGAATCGGCTCCGCCAAATGTGGAACACGGTAAACGCCGTCGGGGGCTTGATGGAGGAACTGGCGCGCCTGAAACATCGGATTGGGGGCGCCGGTGTCGATGTGCTCGGTGCTGACGAACAAGGTCCACGGCAGCCGCAGATTTTCCAGCACATCGGCCGCCAGCCGAGTGTTCGCGTAGCCATCGTCCGACATCAGGAAAACGGTGCGCCGATGACGCTCCGGTTTCCTCAACACCGCAGACAATTCGGTTAACGGCGCGACGTCGAAGTTGGCCTTCAGCGCCGCAGCAATCGCGTGGAAATCCTCCAACGCGTGGTGGTTGAATTGCAGCGCCGGGTCGGCGATCTGCCGTTCCACTCCGTGAAAGAACAGGGCCACCGGTCGGCCGAGCGGACGGAGGAGCGCCGGCGGCAGCACTGCTCCCGCTTTGCGCAGAATGTCGCTCTTCAGACCCAAGGTTCCGCGTCCATGTTCCGCGCCGGACTGGCACAGGCGCGCATCCTTCAGATGCACGAATTCGGCCACCCGTTGGTCCGGGATTTGCTCATCCGCAGGTTGTGTCCCAGCGCCGGAAATGGCGCTTTCCGCGGGTTATCCATGAACATACGTGTCGCTCTCGACCGTCCCCTCGATCTCGCCGCCAAGCTTGAGGCTCGCACGCTGACCGTGGGCGTGATCGGCCTTGGCTATGTCGGCCTGCCGCTGACGCATGTCTTCTGGCAGGCGGGACTTAAGGTGATCGGCTTCGACATCGATCCGGTGAAGGTCGAAAAGCTCGCGGCCGGTGCGAGCTACATCAACACTTTTGCGGCGGAAAAGGTGGGCGCCATGAACGGCTCAGGCACCTTCCGCGCCACGGCCGATTTAAGCGAGCTTGCCGAAGCCGATGCCGTCCTGATCTGCGTGCCGACGCCGCTCAGTCCCACGCGCGAGCCGGACCTGCAGGCGGTCGTTTCAACCTGCGAAGCCATTGCCGCGTATCTCCGACCCGAACAGCTGGTGGTGCTGGAATCGACCACCTATCCCGGCACCACGGCGGAAGTCGTGCTGCCTATTCTGGAACGCAGCCGGCTGAAGGCGGGCACGGATTTCTGGCTTGCCTTTTCGCCCGAACGCGAAGATCCCGGCAGCAAGTTCGAGACGCACCGAATTCCGAAAATTGTGGGCGGATGGGACGAACGCTCCGGCGACCTTGCCGCCAAACTTTACGAGATCGCCTTCGAACGGGTGCTGAAGGTAAAGGATGCGCAGACGGCAGAAGCGGTGAAAATCACCGAAAACATCTTTCGTGCCGTCAATATCGCCCTCGTGAACGAGCTGAAGCTCGCCTATTCGCGCATGGGTATCAACATCTGGGATGTGATCGACGCGGCGAAAACCAAGCCGTTCGGCTACATGCCGTTCTATCCCGGGCCCGGCCTGGGCGGGCACTGCATCCCCATCGATCCGTTCTATCTCTCCTGGCGGGCCCGCGCTTTCGAGTTCGACACCAAGTTCATCGAGCTGGCCGGCGAGGTGAATCGCGCCATGCCGCGCGCCGTGGTGAACACATTGCAGGATGCGCTTAACTGCCGGTCTGCCCGCGCCATCAACGGGGCAAAAATTCTCGTGGCCGGCATCGCCTACAAGAAGAACGTCGACGATCTGCGCGAAAGCCCGGCGCTTCGCATCATCGAAATCCTGCAGGGCTTGGGCGCCGAGGTCTCCTATCTCGATCCCCATTTCCCGGAAGTTCCGCGCACCCGCGAGCACGCGAACCTTTGCGGGATGAAAACCGTCGCGTTCGACGAACGGACGATCGGAAAATTCGACGCGGTGATGATCACGACGGATCACGACTGCTTCGATTACGATGCGCTGGTCCGCTGGTCGAAGCTGGTGGTCGACACGCGCAATGCCACCAAGGGCGTGACTGAAGGCCGGGAGAGGATCGTTCTGGCCTGA
>DASXGS010000209.1:0-2216 GCA_036488975.1 Rhizomicrobium sp.
AAATACACCAACCGCGGACTGCAGTTCCTCGACCTGATTCAGGAAGGCAATATCGGCCTGATGAAGGCGGTCGACAAATTCGAATACCGTCGCGGCTACAAGTTCAGCACCTACGCCACATGGTGGATCAGGCAGGCGATCACGCGCTCCATTGCCGATCAAGCGCGCACCATTCGCATTCCGGTGCACATGATCGAAACGATCAACAAACTGGTGCGCACCGGCCGACAGATGCTGCACGAGATCGGCCGCGAAGCGACGCCGGAAGAGCTGGCCGAACGCCTTGGCATGCCGCTCGAAAAAGTGCGCAAGGTGATGAAGATCGCCAAGGAGCCGATCTCCCTGGAGACACCGATCGGCGACGAAGAGGATTCCCATCTCGGAGATTTTATCGAGGACAAGAATGCGGTGCTGCCGATCGATGCCGCGATCCAGGCGAATCTGCGCGAGACCACCACGCGGGTACTGGCGACGCTGACGCCGCGCGAAGAGCGCGTGCTGCGCATGCGGTTCGGCATCGGCATGAACACCGATCACACGCTGGAGGAAGTGGGCCAGCAGTTCTCGGTGACGCGCGAACGCATCCGCCAGATCGAGGCGAAGGCCCTGCGCAAGCTGAAACACCCGAGCCGCTCGCGCAAGCTGCGCAGCTTCCTCGACAATTGATCCGCTTCGACGCCATCAGGCGGCTCGGGGCGTTTTTCCAGGTGGTGGATAGAGTGCCATCGCAACGCATTCAGGAATGAGGCATGAAAGACCTACGCCATTCAGCTTTTTCGGACCGGTTGCAGACGGGGCAAAAAGCGCGCGCCGAACAGCTTGAGCGCGTCCGCGCCAAGGCGCGCGCCGCCCAGGAAGGCGCTGCGGAACGCGAGGCGGCAAGACGTCAATTGGTCGCCGAGCGCGACGCCCGAAAGACAGCACGCGCAGAAGCCAAGCGCGAAGAGGCGGAACGGCTAAAGGCGGCACGCGCGGCGGAAGAAGAAGCGCGCATTGCCGCCGAGAAGGCCGCCATCGAAGAGCGCGACCGCAAGAAGAATGAGGACCGGGCGAAGCTTGCGCAGATCCTCGTCGATCAGAAGGCGGCGCGCGATGCGCGTTACGCCGCCCGCAAAGCGCGCAGCGGCAAGAAATAGAAAGGTGTTCCGGTCATGAGCGATCCACGGAAAGCACCCGAGAGCCCGCCCGCCGCGTACAAGGCGAGGGCCGCATTCAAATATCCCAGCGAAGACGAATGCCTGGTGCGGCGTTTGGGCAGCGCGGTGCTGGCCAGCTGGGCAGCGCTTCCGCCCGATCTGCAGGAGCGGATTCTCGCTGAGGCCTCAACCGCCTGGGATCGCGAATATGGCGTCGCCCAGTTGCCGCAGAAGCTCGCGAGCTTCGTCAAGCGCCACCCCGGGCGCGTGGCTTAGGAGCGCAGTTACCGGTAAGGTGACGGGAGTCGACCGGATTGGATTTCACCGTCCACATCGCGCATGCGATTACCGCCGCCATTTCGCGGCTCGGTTATCCAGGCATTGTGTTGTTGATGGCGCTGGAATCGGCGTGCCTGCCGGTTCCGTCCGAACTGGTGATGCCCTTTTCCGGTTACCTCGCAAGCCACGGCCGCTTCAGCTTCGCTCTTGCCGTCCTGAGCGGCGCGATCGGCTGCAGTATTGGGTCCACGGCCCTCTATTATTTTGGCGCCACAGGCGGGCAGGATCTGCTCAAGAAATGGGGCCGTTACGCTTTCCTCGGTCCTCGCCGCCTTGCACGCGTCCAGCGCATCTTTGAGCGCCACGGAGAAATCATCGTCTTCGTTGGCCGCATCTTTACATTTGTGCCGGTCATCGTCTCGTTTCCGGCAGGTCTGGCGCGCATGGCCATGTGGAAATTCCAGATCTATACCTTCGCGGGTTCCTTACTCTGGTGTCTTGCGCTGGCTTGGATGGGATACGAATTCGGAACAAGGTGGGAGTCTCTGTCGTGGGTGCAAGGTGCGATTCACTTCGTTGATTATGCCGCTCTCGTATTGATCATGGCTTGCGTAACCTGGCTCATTCTACGCAGGCTTCGCGGACGCACCGCGGAATCGTAAGGTCTTTCGAACGGGAGTTAGACGTGACGGAGAAGGCGAAGCACGACGAACTGGTCAGCCAGCTGACATCGCCCGGCTGGCGGTTGATCCCCACGGGTATCGATCCGGCCATCGAAGGCACGCTGGAAGACATGGCGCG
>DASXGS010000233.1:0-1521 GCA_036488975.1 Rhizomicrobium sp.
AGGACCGCCGAGCCTTTCGCCTGAGCACGGAAAATCCGGACAATTCACCGCAAGCGACCTCGCTCAGCAAGCTGATCCTCGGCAATCCGATGCCGGTTTGAATTGCGCCGCGCCCGCTGAGTTCGCCTTCGGTTGCGCCGCTCTTCGTCCTGCGAACAGCCCATCCGCGTCCGCGCCCTACCATGCATCCAGGTCGTGGAAGGTAATATGATCAAGGGCACATCGGGGAAGCCATGAACGCGTCAGTGAACCACGGACTGAACACCGACCGCCTGCGGCACCTTAAGGCCGCCATCGAAGAGGATATAGCGAAGGACCTTTACTTTGGCGGCGCGATGATTGTCGCGCGCCACGGCGAGATCGGGTTCTACGAGGCGTTCGGGCACGCCGATTCAAAGAAGACCGCTCCGGTGAAGAAGGATTCGGTCTTTAGCCTGTTCTCCGTCACCAAGTCCTTCACCAACGTGCTGGTGCTGCGCGCCATCGAAATGGGCCAGTTCGCCTTCCATACGAAAATCAAAGATGTCGTGCCGGCGTTCGCGGGCAAGGGCCGCGACGACATCAACGTGCTGCATCTGCTGACGCACTCATCCGGCATGCCGCCGATCTACACGCCGAACGAGGGCATGTATATCGATGTGCTCGAAGACATGGTGACGGCAATCTGCGAGCGCGTGGCCGCCGAGCACAAACCAAACGAGGTGGTGGCGTATTCGGCGCTCGTGAGCCACGCGATGCTCGGCTACATGCTGGTGAAGACCGATCCGAAAGGCCGCGGCTTTCGCGACATCATGAATGAGGAGCTGCTGTTTCCACTGGGGCTGAAGGACAGCTCGGTGGGGCGGCGGCGCGATCTGAAAGAACGTCATCTCATTCCCGAATTCCGCAACAACTCGCCGACACAGCATCTGGGCCACAGCAATTTCGGGCCGAACGGCGCCTTCGAGGAAGAAGAGGCGGAGATGCCATGGGTCGGCATGGTATCCACCGCGCTCGATATGTACCGGCTGGCCGAAATGCTGCGCCAGGGCGGCAGCGGAAACGGCGTGCGCATTCTTTCGCCGCGCATGGTGGAGATGGCACGCAGGAACTACACCGGCGATAAGCCGAACGAGGTGTTCAAGAAGCTGTGCCTGGAGCGCGGCTGGCCGGTGATCCCGGCCTATATCGGGCTTGGCTTCCCGCTGCGGGGTGAGGCGATCGGTGTGAATTTGTACGGGTCGATGACGTCGCCCCGCACGATGGGCGGCTACGGCGCCGGCACGACCATCTGGTGGACCGATCCCGAACTCGATCTGACTTTCGTGGGGTTGATGACCGGCGTGATGAACGCCGATGCCAACTACCTGCGCTGGCGCCGTCTGTCAGACATCGCGGTTTCCGCCGCAACATGAGCTAAGTTCGACGCGGCATGACTGGGGCGACGAACAGTGAAGGCAGTTTCGACTATGTGATCGCCGGCGCCGGCACGGCGGGATGCGTGCTGGCAAATCGCTTGTCGGAAGACCCGAACAACAAGGT
>DASXGS010000258.1:0-1513 GCA_036488975.1 Rhizomicrobium sp.
GTGGCTCATCCATACATCGTCGCGCGCGCCCACCTGCCAGATATTGTCGAACAGCGGGCTTTGGCCCGTGACTTCGATCTGCGCGCGGCCGAATTCGCGTTTCGTGGAAGGCTCCACGCGGCCGCCCAGCTGCGCCATCATCGTCTGGTGGCCATAGCAGATGCCGAGCACCGGCACGCCCAACTCGAACACGCGTTGCGGCGCGCGCGGCGTGTGCGAAAGCGTGACACTGGCCGGCCCGCCGGAGAGGATGATGGCGCGCGGTTGCGCCTTGGCGAGCGCGACGTCCGCCTGGTTGAACGGCACGATTTCGCAATAGACGCCGGCCTCGCGCACGCGCCGCGCGATCAGCTGCGTCACCTGGCTGCCGAAGTCGATGATGAGGACGGGAATCGTCATGGCAGGATGTAGCCGATTGGGTTTTGCGCTGTCCAGCACTCAGCCAGCGCGCTGCAGAATTGCTGTGAAGAAACCGTCTGTGCCGGTGGTGAGCGGGGTGGCGCGGAAGAACTGGTCCAGGCCCGGCGGTGGTTCAGTTCCAACCGATTCGTCCCACACCTCGCGTGCCAGTTTGATCGCGAAGTCCGGGTGACGATCGAGGAACGCCGCAATCTGGTCCTCGTTCTCGCACGGCAGCAGTGAGCAAGTGACGTAGATCAGCCGCCCGCCAGGTTTCACGTACGGCGCGGCATCCTCCAACAACCGGTTCTGCGTTTTCTTCAGCGCTTCGAGCCGCTCGGGCGTGAGCCGCCAGCGCAGCTCCGGCTGCCGCCGCCACGTGCCTGTTCCGCTGCATGGCGCATCCACCAGCACGCGGTCGAACAAGTCGGCTTCCGGCGGACGAGGATGAATGATGGTGACGCCCGCCCGTTCCGCCCGCATCGAGAGCTGGCGAAGACGGCCAGCATCGATGTCAGTGGCAACGATTTCACCGTGGTTCTGCATCTGCGCCGCGATCGCAAGGGCTTTGCCTCCGGCACCCGCGGCAAGGTCGAGCACGCGCATGCCCGACTTCGCATCCACCAGCAGCGCCGCGACTTGCGAAGCTTCGTCCTGCAGCTCGAACGCGCCGGAGGCGAAGAGTTTCGTTTTCTCCAATCCGGTGGCCCCTGCCGGAATGCGAATGGCGAATGGCGAATAGCGAGTGGCGCATGTGTCATAACCTTCAGCGCGCAACTGATTTAGAACGTCGCCGCTGGTTGCTTTTCGCTTGTTCACGCGCAGATCGATCGGCGCACGGGATTGCAGCGCGCGGATTTCCTCCAGCAGACGATCGCCGAATGCGCGCTCCAGTTCCGGTTCGAGCCACCGCGGATATTCGCCTTGCGCATGGAGCGGCGGCTCGCCTTGCGGCGCCGAGTCGAGGGCCTGCAGCTCGGATTCATTCAGCGGCGGTGGCCCGTAGCCGTTACCACCGAACACTGCGCGAATAGCGTCCGGTGTTTGGCCCTCGCGCAGCAGGGAGGCGAGCACCAGCGCGCGCGGGGCTTCGCCCTGCATGCGCCATGCAAAA
>DASXGS010000259.1:0-3548 GCA_036488975.1 Rhizomicrobium sp.
CCGGTACGTCGAAGCTCGTCAGCGTGCCGTCCCTTGTGCGGACAAAGCCATGATAGTTTCCGCTGCCGTCTTGCCAGCGGCCGGCGATATCGCCCGCCCGATTGATGGCGCGCGGATAGGTTCCCTTTAGCGCCCCGGGGACTTCGAAGGTGACGATGGTGCCGTCGGGCTGCCGGACGAAACCATGTCCGATGAAACTGGAATCCTCATAATCGCCGGTGACCGTTCCGCGGCCGTTGATGGCCTGCGGGGTCGTGCCGTGCTGCCCTGCAACCACAAAGGCGTGTAGGCGTCCATTGGCCAGGCGAATGAATCCCACAAGAAACCTGCTCGCCGGGTTGAGGTAGTAGCCTGTTGTTGTTGCATCCTCGTTGATGCCGGTGGCGACGGCATCGGTGGAAGTTCCCACACGGAACACGGTGGTCTGCCCGTCTGGCGTGCGAACGACGCCATAGTTCCTTGATGTTCTCGTGGTGACGAAGCCGGCCGCGACGCCACTGTTATTGATCGCCTCGATAATTGTCGCCGGCGCTCGGTTCACGCTCACTTTGGCAAAATTGGCTGCGTCCGTGCCGCTCACGAGCGCCACGACAAACACGCCGGAAAGGCCGATGCGCCGCATGCCCCAGCTTTTACCGGGCGTGCTGCGGCCCGCAACAAAACCATAATTGTTGGCTTAATTTGTCGATAATTTGTTCACGGCTCCGTCGCGCTACCCGCTGCGACTGACCGTTGGCCGAGGCGGAGGCGGCGGGGGAAGTGCTCGCGCTATTTCTTGTCGATATGCAGCGCCTGTTCCGCCAGCGCGCGCCAGTGTTGGGCTACTTCCAGCCACACTTGTCTCTGCGTTGCATCCGTCACGGTCTGAGCCCGATCCTGCGCCTCCTGCGCTTTGGCGGAGTACGCGGCGTGTCGTTCGTTTCTGCCTGCAAATTGACCATCCACGTTATAGAGAGTCCCGAAAGCTGGTCAGGTTCCCGGTTCCCCGCTAAGACAATGGCGGGCTGGAGACTGTGGGGGATGTTGGAAGACGAACTCTCGCGCGCCCAGCACTACCGCGCGCTGGCTGCCCAGATGCAGCAATCCGCACTGGAAGAAAAGGATGCCGTGCGCAGAAACGAGCTGCTGGATCTTTCGCGTCAGTATAAGCGCCTTGCCGAAAAGCTGGTGCAACAGGCCGGTACCAAGCACTAGCCGGCGCCGTTTTCAACTCCCGAAGCGTTATTGCTGGAAGGGGGCGGTGCGCAGGCGCGCCGGCCCGATGCTGCCATCGATGGCAGTTGCAGCAGGGGAATCGTCCCTCGTTTCGGCTGCGCGTGTGTGGCCGCGTGGCAGATCGGTTTCCGTCACACCCGCGCGCTTCTTCTCCCAGACAGCGAGCCGTTGCGCGTTCGCGATATCCGACCAGGCATTCCGCGAGCCCCACACATCGTCGGCGCGCGCCCGGCGTTCCACATCGCGAAGGCGAGCTGCCGTCTCGAAATCGGTGCAGGTCCAGCCGGGCGGGTGCACCGTCCGAAATTCATCGGCTGGCGCGAGGCGTTCGGACTTGTACACGGCGGTGCCCACGTACTCTGTACTCATAGACCCTTGGCGGCCAAGTAGAGCCATCGGCCCCGAGCGACCTTCGATCGCGCCCCAGCCCACTTCACCGCATAGACGTTATAGGTGCGCGGGGCCGAAGGGAACGCCTGAACGTGAAAATCGATCTTCAGACCGTGAGCGGAAACACGCCGCCGCCGGATTCGCACGGCATTCCGGCGCAGCGCCTGACAGGACGCGCCGTATGCAGGTTGGAAGAACTGACGTTGCCGCGTCGCGTTAGTGGTCCGCGGCGGCTGCGGCTTCGATCGAGAAATGCCAGTCGCGCACGGTGGCACTCGACGTGTTATCGCCGCTGACGCAGAACTGCGCTCTTACGGTGTGGGTTCCAGGTGAAATCGGACCGGAACGCTCGAACTGCGCCGGCGGCTGAATGAACGAGATACTGCTCTCGGCGGCGACGTTCAGTCCCCCCGCAGGATTCAGTTCGCGGGTGCCGACGACCATCCGCACCGAGGCGCCAGCATTCCCGCCACTCGACTGCAAGGCCGACACGCGTCCGTTGAAGCGCGCCACCAGCAACTGGCTGGCACCGGCCGGAATGGTGATGCTGAGCGCCGCGCCGGGGATGTTGTCGTAGTGGTCCGTGCACTGGACGGTCGTGGTTACGGCATCGTGGTCGCTCACGACCTGCACCTGCTGGACCGGCCCGGCGATTTCCTTGATCGGATTCGCATGGGCCGTGCCGCAGCACAGCAGCGCAGCGCTCGCGCAACAGAATGTTCGGTAATACATCAGGTCCTCCCCCATTGGAGAGGACATACTACCCGATGCGTTGGAGCGGGCCCGCGCGAAGCAGAAGGTTAAATTATATTTAGATTATACCAGACCGACCCGGACTCGACGCCAAATGAGCTCGAAAAACCGATAATAAGCCAGAGAATCCTTTGATTTTTGGAGTATCGCAATTTTTTCTTATACCCCGGTTGACAGCGTCACGCTGGTCACCTACATTCACATCATCTGTGGAATTGCGCCCTGAGCGAAGGCCTCGCGGAAAACCCCGCCGAGGCCTTCGTTTTTGGGCCCAACCAGATGCGCGTCCTCACCCTGGTAGGGAAGTGGTCGCGGCTACTGCACGGGCGCGGCCTCCACCGTCAGATGCCAGCGATGGACGAGGAAAGCGGCCGTGGGGTCACCATTGCTGGAGTACACACAGTATTTTGCGGTGATGGTGTATGTGCCTGGCTCTACCACCAGAGAGCGATCCAGCACCTCCACCGGCGGCAGAAACTCGTTCTGAGTGTCGTTCGTCACAACATAGTTCCAGATGCCCGGTGTGGAAGGCGCGAATATGTGGGCGCCTGCCATGATCTCGATAGCGCCGCCTACGAAGCCGGCTGTAGATTGGCCAGTGTCTCCGAGCGCCGTGAAGCGCGCCGTCAAAAGCTGGCTGGCTCCTGGCGGAATCGTGATGCTGACCCACGCGCCTGGGATGATGACGAAGCCCGCGGTACACGAATTCTTTGTCGTCTGAGCGGCCATGTCGCTCGCTGTCAGCACCTGTTGCACGGGCCCTCCCACTGACTTGATCAGCTTTGCGTGCGCAGTGCCGCAGCACAGCAGAGCGAAAGCAGTGCAAGAGAATGTACGGTGAAGCATAAACACCTCGCTCTAGCGTTAGGGGAGAAGGTTACGCAACTCGGGAACCGGACGGTAGGTGGTCTGCGTGCAAACCCTCCCCCCGCCGCGCCCACGAAGGTGCTAGGCTGCCACTCTCGAAGCAACCGCCCGCGTGAGCGGGCTCAACCGATGTCGGGGAATCAACATGCTATCCAAACTTTGCGCACTCAGCGCGATTCTTACGCCGACGACGGGTCAAATCATCCAGGTGAACGGCACAATGCGCCGGCAGCGCTAGCCGCACACAGGTTCCGCAGACGGCGCGGCCCCGGGGAAGGCGGCCTGACCCGGCGCATCCGCGGCCGGGTTGTGGCCGCGTCCGT
>DASXGS010000261.1:0-5080 GCA_036488975.1 Rhizomicrobium sp.
TCCGAGCTCATCAAATATGCGGCCAACGCGTTCCTCGCCACCAAGATCACCTTCATCAACGAGATGGCGGACATCTGCGAAAAGGTCGATGCGGATGTGCAGGAAGTCGCCCGCGCCATCGGTCTTGACGGGCGCATCGGCAGCAAATTTTTGCATGCGGGGCCTGGCTATGGCGGCTCGTGTTTTCCCAAGGATACGGTGGCGCTGCTGAAGACCTCACAGCAAGTGGGGGCGCCAACGCGCATCGTGGAAGCGGTGGTCGAAGTGAACGAAGCGCGCAAGGCCGCGATGGCGGAAAAGATCGCGAGTGCGGTGGGCGATCTGCGCGGCAAGACCATGGCGATCCTGGGCCTCACCTTCAAACCGAACACCGACGACATGCGCGATGCGCCCAGCCTCACCATCATTCCGGCATTGCAGGAGAAAGGCGCGAAGGTGCGCGCGTACGATCCCGAAGGCATGAATGAAGCGCGCAATCACCTCGATGTGGAATTCTGCGAGGAGGCATATGAGGCGCTGAGCGGCGCGGATGCCGTATTGATTCTCACCGAATGGAACGAGTTCCGCGCGCTGGATTTGAACCGGGTGAAGGCGCTGATGACCACGCCGCTGATGATCGATTTGCGGAACATCTATCTTCCGGAGCAGATGGCCGCCGCCGGATTTACCTATGTGAGCGTCGGCCGCCCAAGCGTCGCGCCGAAAGGCTGACGATCAACTGTTGAAGCGGTGCTCCCATTCGAGCGCCGAGCGGATGATTTCGGAAAGGTCAGCGTGTTGCGGCTGCCAGCCGAGTTTGGATTTGATCCGCGACGGATCGGAAATGAGGATCGGCGGGTCGCCCGGGCGGCGAGGACTCTCTTTTGTCGGCAATTCGCGGCCGATCACCGCCTGCATGCCGCGCACCACTTCGCGCACGCTAAGCCCTCGTCCGTAGCCGACATTGTACACGGCGGGTTCGTCACCGGCACGCAGCGCGTCCAGCGCGAGAAGATGCGCGGCGATCAGATCGGCCACGTGGATATAGTCGCGGATGCCGGTGCCGTCCGGCGTCGGGTAGTCGCTACCAAAAATGTCGAGATGCGGCACGCGCCCGAGCGCAACCTGGCACGCGCGCTTGATAAGGTGCGTGGCTTTCGGGGTGGACTGGCCGGTGCGGCCTTTCGCATCCGCGCCGGCAACATTGAAATAACGCAGGCGCATGGGGCGGAAAGCGTAGGCGCGCGCCGCATCCTCCAGCATCCACTCCGTCATCAGCTTGGAGCGGGCGTATGGGCTGATGGGCTCTTTCGGTTCGTCTTCGCCGAGCGGCTGTTTGGCACCGACGGCATATACGGTCGCGGTGGAGGAGAAGATGAAGTTCTTCACGCCTTCTTCGACGCACACCTCGATCAATGCGCGCGAGGCACCCACATTGTTAGCGTAATAGCGCAGCGGTTCGGCGACGGACTCCGGTACCACGATCGAGCCGGCGAAGTGAATGACAGCGTCGATGCCATGCTGCCGCATCAAGTCGCGCGCCAATTTCTGGTCACCGGCGTTGCCCTCAACGAATGTGGCCCGTTCGCCCACCAGCCCGCGCGAGCCGGTGGAGAGATTGTCGAGCACAACGACATCTTCGCCGCGGTCGAGCAGCGCGTAGGTCATATGGCTGCCGATGTAGCCGGCGCCGCCGGTGACAAGCACGGTCATGTGCGGGCGTTCATTCGAAGAAGGCCACAGAGCGGACTTCGATGCTGGCGCGGGGCTTGGCGTTCGGGAAGCTCGGATCGTGGAACGCGGTGTGTGGGGTGCGCCAGGCGCGGCTGCGATCCGAGTCGTGGAATTTCACCAGCAGCACCTCGTCGCGAGTCATGTTGGAGAAGTACCACCAGCGGTGATCCGGGTTGTGGTGGAAGATGGCGGCGGTGGGCTTTGAGTCTTCGCCGGGAATAGGCGCGAACATCGCCTCGCCTTCCGGGATTGTGTCCACGACCACCAGCACGTTCGGGACGCCTTCATCGTCGCGCACGCTGCCGGATTCGCAGACCGCCAGCGGCCAATCCTGCGGCGGCTCGGAGAAGGTGCGCCAGAAGCTCGAATAGATGAAGCGGTGGAAGCCTGGGCCATCGGGACGGAATTTCTTGTACAGAGCCTGCGCCTGCGGCAGCGCTTTTTCGGGAATGGTGTCGATATGCGCTTCGCCGGCGGGCGGCTGCACGCCGCCCTGATGCGCATAACCGGCGACCGGGCGTCGGTATTTCGACAGATCGTCGGAGGTACGCACCATCCACCCCATCGGGGCCACGGAGCTTGCGCCGGTCCACTGCTTGATTGCTTCGGTAACTTCGCCCGGGTACACGCGGCCGACTTGCTCATTGTCGAAGAAATCCGTCACTGCGCTCCGGTGTGAAAACAATTGGAATCCGGACTGGTCGAGCGTGAGACGGTACTTGATCGGCCGGCCGTCGCGGATAGTCACCGTGTAGGGTGCGTAGCGGCCCGTGTTTACCTCAATGCCCGGCGCGGCGAAGCGGCGGTTGACCTTCGGCCCATCGGGCAGAAGGTAGTTGATATCCGCTTCGACGGTGCGAACCGGCGGCTCCGCAAGCAGAGTTTCTGACACGCCCCTCTTACGCTCCCAGAGCGCCTACGATGGCGACGCTGCACACATTCATCGCCGGTGCGCCGCCGAGATTGTGAGTCATGCCGATGGTCGGGTTCGGCAGCTGGCGCGCGCCCGCCCGACCCTGCAACTGCAGGTACATCTCGTACAGCATGCGCAAGCCGGATGCGCCGATGGGATGGCCGAAGCATTTGAGTCCGCCATCGATCTGGCACGGTACCTGGCCGTCGGCGTCGTAAAAGCCGTTCATCACGTCCTTCCAGCCTTCGCCTTCCTTCGAGATGTGCAGATCCTCCATGGTGACGAGCTCGGTGATGGAGAAGCAGTCGTGCACCTCCATCATCGAGATCTCATCGCGCGGATTTTTGATGCCGGCTTCCTCGTAGGCGCGCTTCGATGCAATGCGCGCGGTATGAAAGTAGCTACCGTCCCACGAATTGTGCTGGCTCTCCAAACCGTTGGATAGCGACAGCTGCAACGCCTTCACGCCGATGATGTCCTTCTTGCCCATCGAGCGCGCGATTTCCGGCGTGGTGACGATAGCGCAGGCCGCGCCATCGGACACGCCGCAGCAATCGAACAGGCCAAGCGGTTCTGCGATCATCGGCGCGTTGAGGCACATTTCTTCCGTGATTGCTTTCTGGAGATGCGCCTTCGCATTCTTCGTGCCGTTGGCGTGGCTCTTCACCGATACGTGCGCAATGGCGCGCTTCAGGTCTTCCTTCGAGACGCCGTGCTTGTTGCGATAGGCAGAGGCGAGCTGCGCAAAATTGCCGGGCGCCGAGCCATTGGCGCTCCACAGGGGCGCAAGCGATGCGCCTTCGCGCTGCGGCAGTCCGCCGTAACCGGTGTCCTTCAGTTTCTCGACGCCGAGCGCCAATGCGATATCGCAGGCGCCCGCGGCCACGGCATAGACGGCGCCGCGGAAGGCCTCAGATCCGGAGGCGCAGAAATTCTCCACGCGAGTGACAGGAATGTTGGGCAGGCGCAGTGCTACCGACAGCGGCGTGCCCCCATTGCCGACATGCTGCTCCGCGATGGCGGTGGAGAACCACGCGGCCTGGATTTGGCTCGTTTC
This sequence comes from Rhizomicrobium sp., assembly GCA_036488975.1. Classification (GTDB taxonomy): domain Bacteria; phylum Pseudomonadota; class Alphaproteobacteria; order Micropepsales; family Micropepsaceae; genus Rhizomicrobium. Next base: position 3,684 of record DASXGS010000261.1, read on the forward strand.
AACCCCGGCATCCTGCAGCGCTTCGAGGTAGGCCTCGACCATCAGCTCCTCGGCGCCGGATTCCCAGCGCTCGCCAAATTTAGAGCATCCCATACCGAGGATGGCGACCTTATCCCTGATTCCCGTTGCCATGGAGCCTCCTGAAATGACATAGCGCCCGCGACCATACCGGGGATGCTGCGCGCGGGCCACGCCCTTGTGGGGCGCGATTTCCGGTTGCGAGCCATGGTCATCGTGCCTCAATTGATACTTTTACGCGACCTCTCTACAAGGAACCCGGCCCGCCGCGGTACGTTCCTGATGCGGGCGCGGTTCACGCGCGGCCCGAAGCCTCGGGCGCGGCTCAAAGCCGGCAATGGAAACCAAGGAGCTAAGAGGAATGTCGAAGAAATTTGGATTAGTGCTGGTCGGCGCGGCCATGGCGGGCGCAATGGCGCTTGCCGCGCCGGCACAGGCTGACGGCGTGAAGGTCGGTACATTGACATGCCAAGTGGCGAGCGGCTGGGGGTTCATCTTCGGATCTTCGAAAGATCTGCGCTGCAACTTCGCCCCCAACAGGGGCATGGGTGAGCATTACATCGGCACGATTTCGAAGTTTGGCGTCGATATCGGCTACACCTCCAGCGCGACGATCATCTGGGCGGTGTTTGCACCGAACAGCGGACCGAAACGCGGTGCCTTGCAGGGCGACTATGCCGGCGCGACGGCGAGCGCAACTGTTGGCGTCGGCGTCGGCGCCCATGCGCTGATCGGCGGGCTGGATCGTTCCATCACGCTGCAGCCACTATCGATCGAAGGCAACACGGGCCTGAACGTGGCCGGCGGCATCGGCGCGATGAGCCTGCGTTCCGTGCCGTAAGAGCGAGCCCAATTATCTGACTAGCAAAAGCCCGCCGGTTCATCCCGGCGGGCTTTTTCGTTTCGCGTTCGGGTTCAGTGGCCGACGAGGCAGCTGATGGAGCCGATGCTGTTGGCCCCGTACTGCACGAGATTGTTCGGGCCGGCGCCGTGCTGCACGATCACCGGCAGGTAAATGTAGCAGATCGTGCCATCCAGCGGGTCGCGCCAGCGCTGAATCACCGTATCGCGCAACGGGCCCATGTATTGCGCCTGCAGCTGCATGCGCCCGATGGGCGGCGCTTGCTGGCCCTGCGCGGGCGCCGGTGTGTTGTTGTTGGCGGCGTACTGCATGCCGGCGGGGGCCGCTGGCCCGTGGCTGAAGGCGCCCGAAAAGGCGAGCGCGATCGCGCCGGCAAGAACAATCACGGCAATCACTCCTGCAATGAGAAGGCGACGTCGCTCAGGCGTCATCAGAACTGGAATCCGATTCCGGCGCTGCCGCCGGCACCACCATGCGTATCGAAGGTGGCACCACCCTTGAGGGCGACATGATCGCC
>DASXGS010000351.1:0-5439 GCA_036488975.1 Rhizomicrobium sp.
CCAGCGAGCCGTCCAGCGCGCGGGCGAGCAGCGCGCGTGTCACCTTGATCGGCATGCGTGAGCCCACGCCAAAGGCGCCGCCCGTCCAGCCGGTGTTCACCAGCCAGCAATCGACCTGATGCTGCGCAATCAGATCGCGCAGCAGGTTGCCGTATTCGGTCGGATGGCGCGGCATGAACGGCGCGCCGAAGCAGGTGGAGAATGTCGGCTGGGGCTCCTTGCCGAGGCCTTTCTCCGTGCCGGCCACTTTCGCCGTGAAGCCGGAAAGGAAATGGTACATCGCTTGGCTGGGCGTCAGCTTGGCGATCGGCGGCAGCACGCCGAACGCGTCCGCCGTCAGCATGATGACGTTCTTCGGGTGGCCGGCGCGACCGGTTTCGCTGGCGTTCGGGATGTAATCGATGGGATAGGCCGCGCGCGTGTTCTCGGCATACTTCGCGTCGTTGAGATCGAGTTCGCGGGTTGCGGGGTCCATCACCACGTTTTCCAGCACGGTGCCGAAGCGTTCCGTGGTGGAGAAAATCTCGGGCTCGGCTTCGCGCGACAGGCGAATCACCTTGGCGTAGCAGCCGCCCTCGAAATTGAACACGCCGTGCTCGCTCCAGCCGTGCTCGTCGTCACCGATGAGAGTGCGCGAGGCATCGGCTGAGAGCGTGGTTTTGCCGGTGCCGGACAGCCCAAAGAAAATCGCGGCTTTGCCGTCGGCGCCCACATTCGCCGAGCAGTGCATCGGCATCACCCGCTTGGGCGGCAGCAGGTAGTTGAGGATGGTGAAAACCGACTTCTTCATCTCGCCGGCGTATGAGGTGCCGCCGATCAGCACGAGCTTCTTGGCGAAGTTCACCGCGATCGCCGTCTTGCTGATGGAGCCGTGCTTCGCGGGATCGGCTTCGAAGTTCGGGAGGTCGATGATCGTGAATTCGGGCGTGAAGCCTTTCAGCTGATCGGCCGTGGGGCGGATGAGCAACTGGTGCACGAACAAAGAGTGCCAGGCATATTCGGTGATCACCCGCACCGGCAGGCGATAGGTAAGGTCGGCGCCGCCGAACAGGTCCTTCGCGAACAACTCGCGCCCTTCGGCGAAGGCAATCATATCGGCATAGAGCGCATCGAAATGCGCCGGGGTCATGGGCTTGTTGTTGTCCCACCAGACTTGGCTTTCCGTGGACGCGTCGCGCACCACGAACTTGTCGTTGGCAGAGCGGCCGGTGTGCTGACCGGTGAGCACCACAAGCGGCCCATTCTTGGCCACGTGGCCTTCACCGCGCCGGACCGCTTCCTCATAGAGGGCGGGCGCCGACAGGTTCCAGTTCACCGCCTTGAGATTGCGAAAGCCGTGACGCTCGAGGCCGTAGGCCCTCGCGTTCCGCCCGTCCGACATGGAGAGACCCCATAAAAATTTATCGGGCCGCGGCGGCAGCCGGGCCCGGTTGTCCACAGGACAGAATAGACGCTCGCCTCCTGTGGTTTCAATCTTTTGAACCTGCGCGGGGCTAAAAACCGCAGCCGCCACAGCCGTTTGTGCACCGCAACAATGTTTTTGCAGAAAGTGGTACTCCCGCAATTTCCACGTTTGCTGTGGCTTGCGCTATGAAACGGCATGGCGCTTTCGGACGAGGAACTTGAAAGATACGCCCGCCACATTGTGCTGCGGGAGGTGGGCGGCGCTGGCCAGGCGCGGCTTCGGGCTGCCAAAGTGCTCGTCGTTGGGGCAGGGGGCCTCGGCAGCCCCGTCATCCTCTATCTGGCTGCGGCCGGCATGGGCACTATCGGGATTGTGGATTTCGACACGGTCTCCCTCTCCAACCTGCAGCGCCAGATTGCCCATCGGACGGCCGATGTGGGCCGGCTGAAGACGGCGTCGGCAGCAGCGGCAATCGGAGCCCTCAATTCGGGGGTGGACGTTCGGGAACACGCAACCCGGCTCACCGTCGCCAATGCGCTGGAGCTGATTGGCCAGTACGGCATCGTGGCCGACGGCTCGGACAATTTCGGCACGCGCTTTCTGGTCAACGATGCCTGTTTCTTTGCAAAGAAAACGCTGGTTTCGGCAGCGGTCACCGAATTCGATGGTCAGCTCGCTACCTACAAGCCCCAGGCCGGCGACTTCCCGTGTTACCGCTGTCTCTTTCCCGAACCGCCGCCGCCGGGCACGGCGCCGTCCTGCTCGGAAACCGGCATTCTCGGCGCCGCCGCCGGCGTGATGGGCACCTTGCAGGCACTCGAGGTGATGAAGGAAATCATCGGCATCGGCGAAAGTCTTGCGGGACGATTGCTGATTTACGAAGCGCTAACCACCCGCTTTCGGACCGTCCGCATTCACCGCGATCCCGCCTGCGCGCTGTGCGGCGAGCAACCAAGTATCCGCGATCTCTCGCCCCATCGCTACGCTTAACCCCGACTTAAAGGCATTTGTCCAATATTGAGGCGATTGGCCGGAGCGGGTCTTTGGCGCAGGAAATCCATTACGAGATCTACCGCCGCCACGGCGCGACCGGCGGCTGGAGCCTGCACGACATCGCCACCAATCGCGATGCGGCCATCCAAATGGCTGAAGCGTTGACGGCAAACAGTCAGACCACCGGCGTGAAGGTGGTGAAGGAAACCTATCACCCGGACACCGGCGACTATCTCAGCCTGAAGATTTTCGAGGAAGGCCATAACAGGGTGAAGATGAAAGCGCCGGCGGAAGACCTTCCGCATGCGCTGCCGTGCTTCGAGCCCGAGGATCTCTATTCCGAGCAGGCCCGCGCCACCATCGCGCGGGTGTTGTGCGACTACCTCGCGCGCAACCGCCTGACGGTCAGTGAGCTCATTCACCGTTCGGATGCGCTCGAAAAATTCGAAGCCACCGGCACGCTATTCCAGCATGCGATTCAAAAAGTGGGGGTGGCGCAGGCAGCCAGCACCACCGCGCCGGTGCAGCAAATCATCAAAAGCCTGAACGAGCTGGTGACGAAGGCCATCCATCGCGTGTATCGCGACGAGCGGCGCGGCGCGTTTCCCGTGATTGCGGCCGGCAGGTGGGCGGCGGCCGCCGAAAAATTCGCGGGCTCGAGCTACGGCGCCTATGCGCTCAACGGCGCCATCGCGAAGCATCTACGCAACGTCAAGGGGTGGGACGAAAAGGTGCGGCGCCTGCTCGCCATTCTCGACGAGGCAGAAGGCGAGGGCGTGGGCGCCAAGCTGCTGCTGGAATCCGTGGACTCCCTGGTTGCCGAGGTGCTGCACTGCTCGGCGGCACTGCACGAACTGATCGGACAGCATGAGAATCTGGGGTCGGCGCTCATGAGTGTGGTGCAGTTGTTCCTCGGCCAGGCGCCCGCGGACGAGGGCGAGCGCGCCGGTCTCATCGCGCTCACCCAGCACTTCGCACAGGACCGATTGCCCGTGTCGCGCACCACCGTTGCCAACAGGATTCTCGCGGAGCTGAAAAGCGTCCGCCGGCTTTGCCCCGGCTCGCCGATGGACGAGTTCGCCACGCTCAAGCAGATCGCCAACAACCTCGTGTTGGGGCAGGGCGTGTATATCGGTTCCGACGATATTGTGGCGGCGTTTGCGCTACGCTCGCGGCGGCTTGTGAGCCACGAACGCATTCAGGAATACCTGAGCGATGCTGCTACGCCCGATGAAAAGCTCGCGCGCCTCCTAAACGTGGAAGAAAACATCGTGGGGGCGGAGAACAAGCGGCAGCTTGCCGCCTTCATTCTGCCGATCGTGACAGCTGCGCCGTTCGAAAGCCATTTCGTATTCGGCAAGACGCCGCTGGCTAACCGCCTTCATCGCATCGCAGAATTGCAGGCGCGGGTGCGCAGATCCGGCTTTCAGGAGCACGAGAAGAACGAAATCGCCGACATTCTCGACCGCATCGGCAGCGAAGTGGAATCGCGTGCGCGGCTGCTCGAGGGAATCGAGAACAAGGTCGGCGGCCACGTCGAGAAGGCGGTCGCGCTGTTCCGGCTTTTCGCGGCGGGCATGTTCACCGAGGGCAGACTATCGGGCCGGGCCCGAGCCTTGGTGCTGGCACACCTTGGACAGCCTGGATTTCTTGCCGGCTATGCCGCGCAGCTCGCGCAAGATGCGAAACCCGACGCGCAAGCTGCCGTTGCCGACCTTGTGCACAAGCTGGAACAGGCAGGCATTGCCCCGGAAACTGGCCTGAAATCGATTGCCGCCTAGCCGCCGGACAGGGAACCGAGCGGTCGCGTATGCGCTCTTGTAACGACCGAGCGGCCGAGGCCAATTTCTGCATGTCCACACATTCTCAGGGCTGGTACATCGTCGCCCCGTTCCTGGTTGGCACCATACTGATCGGTGTCGGGTTTGCGGCAGCTTACGTCCTGCGCGCGGTTTCCCATCCCAAGGACATTGAGGAGGAGCGGGGATTCGCCGGTCTGCTGCTCATCGCGATTTTCGCTTCGTTTCTGTTCGCGTTCATCGCGCTCGCGATGGGGTTCTATACACTCGTTGTGCACTGGATGGCCTGAACGCCTTGCCAGCGCTCCCGCTATCCCACTAGACGCGAGCCATGGGCATGAGCTTCCTAAAGCGGCTGCGCGAGCCGATCGCGAAGGGCGAGATCGACTGTACCATCCGCATCTGGCAGCGGCCGCAGGTGAAAGTCGGCGGTCGGTACCAGATGGAACGCGGCTTCGTTCGCATCACGCGCATGCGGCAGATCACGCTCCACGACATCACGCCGGAGCTTGCACGGCGGGGTGGCTTCTCCGGCGTGGTCGATCTGCTGAAGACCGCCCAGCACGGCCAGGGCGAAAAGGTCTATCTGATCGAGTTCGTGTACGAAGAGGCCTGACGGTTTGCACCGTCTAGGTCCACACTCATGTTCTCGCGCGTTGCGGCGCCCAGCTCACTCCCGCCAGGAACGGCAGCACGAACACAACAAACATAATGGGCGTGGCGATAAAGGCCGGGATCACAAGATATTCACCGAATTGCATGGTGTTGTCCGCAAAATTTCCTAGCGTGCCTTCTAGCCACGAGCCTCCGAAATTGAGCGCAAAGAACGCACTGGTGACCGTGACGAACCACATTGGCGATCCGCGCGGATTCCGCATTAGGAGATAGGCGGACATGACAGATGCAATGAATACGCCTCCGGCAACCAGCGTCGTTGGAATCCCGATTCGCGGGTGCAGATAGCCGAAGCGATATCCGGCGTAGTGCGGATCCACCAATCCGCGCAGCGGAGCCGCAGCGCCAAATCCGGCTACCGCCAGATGCGCAAAGGCTACGATCCGCGCCAGGAGCGGCGGCCTGTATCGCCACATCATGTAAGCCCATGAAACGATCAGAACGGCGATAACACTGAGGCCATAGGCCGCCCAATTGAAATACGCAAAATTCATCTGCCCCTCCGACTGCGGAAGCACGCGCCCAGCATCATACCAAATTGACGCTCGCCGGCTAAACCTAATGCGC
>DASXGS010000444.1:0-2387 GCA_036488975.1 Rhizomicrobium sp.
ATACTCAGAAAGAGCGGGGCGCCAAGGGCGAGCCGTGGAGCGGCGTGCGCAACTGGCAGGCTGCCAGCAACATGAAAAAGATGAAGAAGGGCGATCTTGGCTTTTTCTACCACACGGGCGACGAAAAGCGGATCGTGGGCATCGTCGAGGTGATCGGCGAATATCGCAAGGATCCCACCGACGAGACCGGTCGCTTCGGGCTGGTGGATGTGAAGGCCGTGCGCGATCTGCCGAACCCGGTGACGCTTGCGCAATGCAAAGCCGATCCCAAGCTGAAGGACATGGTGCTGGTGAAATATTCGCGTCTTTCGGTGCAGCCGGTCACGCCGACGGAATGGGCCCACATCTGCAAACTTGGCGGCGTCGATTAGCTTGGACCAGCAGACGAGGAAGGCGATCGCATGGCAGGTTTGTATTTCGAGGAGTTTTCCGTCGGGCAGACATTTCGACACCCGATCCGCCGCACGGTGACGGAAGCCGACAATGTGTTCTTCACCGCCATGACTCACAATCCGGCGCAGCTGCATCTCGACGAGGAATACGCCAAGACGACGGAATTCGGTCAGCGCATCGTCAACTCGTTATTCACGCTGGGGCTGATGATCGGCATCTCGGTCGGCGAGACGACGCTTGGCACAACGGTCGCCAATCTCGGCATGGACGAGGTGCGTTTTCCCAAGCCCGTGTTCCACGGCGATACGCTGCGCATCGAGAGCGAAGTGCAGGAATTGCGCGAAAGCAAATCGCGGCCGCAGAACGGCATAGTGATATTCGCGCATCGCGCGTTTAACCAGCGCGACGAACTGGTCGCTGTGTGCAAGCGCAGTGCCCTGATGCTGCGAAAGCAGGAAGCCTGAAATGCGCCGCGTGTTGCTCCTGATCCTGAGTCTTCTTCTGCTTACAGCGGCGGTCGTGGCGTTGTTTCCGGCGAAGATCATCACGCTGGCGACCGGCTGGAATGTCGAGGGGTTCAGCGTCTCGTTCCATGACGAATTGGTTGGCTTCGGCGGCGGAGCCATCGTCGCGGCTGTTTGGGCGTTCATCTCGGCATTCCGGAGGCGCGGATGATCCTCCGGTCCTTTCTCTTCGTTCCAGCGGACAGCGAGAAGAAGCTGGCGAAAGCGCGCGGCTCTGCGGCCGACGCCCTGATCCTCGACCTGGAAGATTCGGTTGCTGCGCAAAATCGTCCCAAGGCGCGCGCGATGATCCGGGAATTTCTGACGGAGAAGCACGCGCAATCGATCTGGGTTCGCATTAATCCGCTTGGCAGCGACGATTTCATCCGGGACGTGGAAGCGATCGTTGCGAGCCGGCCTTCCGGCTTCGTCATTCCCAAGCCGGACGGTCCGCATGTCCTGAATGTGATCGATGCGCATATTCTGACGCGGGAAAATCTCGCCGACCTGCCTTCCGGCGGGATCAAGCTGATGCCGGTGGCGACGGAAACGCCGACGGCAGTGCTGTCGCTCGGCGACTACCGTTCGCCGCCGCCGCGGCTGGCGGCGCTGACCTGGGGCGCCGAGGATTTGTCCGCCGAGCTCGGCGGCGCGGGAAATCGCGACGAGGCCGGCGAATTTCTGCTCACCTTCAAGATCGTGCGCACGCTGTGCCTGATCGCCGCGAAGGCGGCGGGCGTCGCGGCGATCGAAACCTTGCACGCCAATTTCCGCGACACCGAGGGACTGAAGCGCGCCGCGCGCGCAGCGCAGCGCGAGGGCTTCACCGGCATGCTCGCAATCCATCCCGACCAGGTGGACATCATCAATGCCGCGTTCACGCCTTCCGGCGCCGATGTCGAGCATGCACGCAAAGTGGTGGCGGCGTTCGAATCCGGCGCGGGCGTGGCGTCACTGGACGGACGCATGCTCGATCAGCCGCATCTGAAGCAGGCGAAACACATTCTCGCTCTGGCGGAACGTCTGCACTCGAAAACTTCAGCCTAGCGCGGACCCGCGATGTCTTGCGACGCCAGCGGCTCGATCGGCGGTCCCGACGGCGCGGCCTTGGCGCGGCGCACGATCCAGGCATAGAGCACGACAATGAGCAGCGCGAACAGCGCCACGCCGATCGCGTTCGCAGCAGCGAATTCGGCCGGTACCAGACCCAGCGGCGCGTCCTTGCTGGTGGCGGAGACGAGAGCGGCGTTGATCACGCCCCACAAACTCTCGCCGACGATCATGCCCGACGCGATCAGCACCGCGAGACGCTTGGCGTATTCCGGATTGCGCGTGCGCGCAGCCCAGCTGTCGTACCAGTGACCGATCACCGCGCCGATTACCACCGGCAAGGTCGCGCTCATCGGCAGATAGATGCCGATGCCGACAGCCAGCGGCGGCAGCCGCAACAGCTTCGCGAAACCCAGCAACTCGTCGATGACGATCAGCACG
>DASXGS010000410.1:0-4155 GCA_036488975.1 Rhizomicrobium sp.
CGAAGACATCGCCCGCACCAGCCACGCCCATCCCACACTCACCGAAGCCGTTCGTCAGGCCGCCATGGCCGTCGAAGGCTGGGCAATGCAGATGTGATAGTCTGTACAGGCATTTCTCGGGCGAGCGACGAATGAAAATGCTTAAGGCCGCAGCAATCGCGGTGCTCGTGGTGCTTACGGCCGTTCCCGCAGCGGCGCGAGAGTTGCCGAAATTCTATGCCGATATGAACGCGCCCGTGGCGCCGTTCCGCATCAGCGACGACATCTATTACGTCGGCGCCAGCGATGTGACATCGTTCCTCATCGTCACCGATGCCGGGCTCATCGTCACCGACGGCGGCTTCGCGGAAACCGCGCCGCAGATCCTCGCCAACATCAAAACGCTTGGCTTCGACCCGAAGAACGTGAAGATCCTGCTCAACAGCCACGCGCATTTCGATCACGACGGCGGCCTTGCGGCGCTCAAGGCAGCGACCGGCGCGCGATTTCTCGCCAGCCGCGGCGATGCGCCCGTGCTGGAATCGGGCGGCGAGTCCGATTTCGCAAACCTTGGGCCACTGCACAGGATCGCGCCGATCAAGTTAGACGGTTATCTCGCGGACGGCGAGAAGCTCACGCTCGGACACACGGCGCTGACCATTCACCTGACGCCCGGCCACACACGCGGCTGCACAAGCTGGTCGATGACGACGCACATCGCCGGCAAGCCGGAGCGGGTTCTCTTCATCTGCAGCCTCACGGTGCTGCCGGACTATTCGCTGGTGAAAAAGCCGAGCTACCCCGGCATCGCCGCGGACTACGCCCATTCCATCGCGCTGCTGCGCTCCCTGCCATGCGATGTGATGCTCGCCTCGCATGGCTCATTCTTCCATCTGGCGGAGAAACGTGCCGCGCTCGCGACAAACCCCGCGGCCTTCGTCGATCCTGCGAGTTGCAAGACCTACCTGGATCAGGCTGATGCCGCGTATCGCGCGGCACTGGCGAAGGAAAGCGGCGGCGAAGGACGGGAGACGCAGATGTGAAGCGCGGGCGCTTGCGCAGGTCACTTCACGCCCTCGCCCCTAAGGTAATAAAAGGCAAACGACGCGAGCCATTTGCATGCGATGCCGACGGCGACCCCAATCACCGTGTCCATCAGCCGAAGCAGAGGTTGTTGTCAGGCGTGCTGGGGCTTGCTCGCCGCCACGATCAGCACGACGGCCGTGGTGATTGCTGTCAGGCCAATATCCTCGCGCCGCCCGAGCAGCATCATCAACAGAGTGCCGATCGCAATCAATGCGATCATGCCGAATGCAGTGGCGGGAAACAGCAGCAGATAGGCCAGGCACAGCGCAAAGCTGACGCAGGTCGGCGGTGATGAATGGGAAGGGCGACGAACTTATCGACCTCGCCCTTTCAAACCTCTGGCGCTGACATCGCAGTTCTGGGTCGTGTTAAACTTTGTCGTATTTGCTGCAGGAGTCGCGACATGAAAATTGGATTCATCGGCCTCGGGCACATGGGTTCTGGCATTGCAGCAAACCTCTTGAAGGCCGGCCATGAGCTCACCGTGTGGAACCGGTCCTCGGCACCCGCGCTAGCCTTGAGCGAAAAGGGCGCGCATGTCGCGCGCTCGCCTGAGGACGCCATGCAGGGCGATGTCCTGTTCTCAATGCTTGCCACCGATAATGCCGTGCGCGATGTCGGACTGGATGGACCACTGCTCGCCAGCGCAAAGCGGGGCCTGGTCCATGTCAACCTGGCGACGATCTCAATCGACTTTGCACGGCATCTCGCACACGCCCACGGCGAAAAGGGACTCGGTTACGTCGCCGCGCCGGTGTTCGGCCGGCCGGATGTCGCCGCAGCAGGGCAACTCACCGTGATCGCGGCCGGAAGTGCAGCGAACGTCGACAAAGTGCGTCCCGTGCTGGAGCAGATCAGCCGTCGACTTGCGGTGGTGGGCGCCGCGCCGGAGCAGGCCAATCTTTTCAAGATTGCCGGAAACTTCATGCTGGCCGCCGCGATCGAGAGCATGGGCGAGGCCTTCGCACTGGTGCGCAAGGGCGGGGTTGATCCGCATATGTTTCAGGATGTGCTTTCCCAGTCGCTGTTCGCCTGCCCGGTTTATCAGGGTTACGGCAACGCCATCGTGAATGCGAAGTTCGAACCTGCCGGATTCTCGGTGAAGTTGGGAATGAAGGACGTGAGGCTAGCGCTGGACGCCGCACGGGAATTGTCGGTTCCGCTTCCGCTTGCAAGCCTGGTGCATGATCACTTCATCGAGGCGAGCGTTGCGGGGTTAGGCGACAAGGATTGGGCTTCGCTTGGCGGCCTGCTAGCCACCAAGGCTGGGCTGTAGGTGGACATCGCATCGCCGCGCCATCCTGCATGAGAAAGCGGACGGACCTACCGCGCCACAAAAGTAAGGGACTCTAAGCCATTTCGCGGCAGGCCTGGTAGCAGCGGCGGCAGGCCTCCACACACTCCTCCATGCCGTCGAGCTTCGCGCAATCCTCGGCGCAGGCGTTGCACACCTCGGCGCACAGCGCGCACAGCTGCCGGTGAAACTGGCTCTTGTGCATGATGAAATCCGCCGCCGTGGCGCAGATGGCGGCGCAGTCGATCATCAGCCGGAAGTGCCGCGGCGTCACATGCTCGCCGCCTTCATCGAGGCAATGCGTCATCGCCATGCCGAGGCAGGTCTTGTGGCACTGGAGTGCGGCCTCGACGCAATCCTGTTCCTGGCGGCTGAAGGCATGCATGGAGGATGCCCCTGACATTGCACATAGGAAATTCGAAAGGCTCCGTTCGCGTTCCCTGCCTTGCTTCAGGGGTGTCCAAGGCCGCGAAATCGCCGCATAGTGGGAATCAGAGCAGTAGACCACAGACCGTGAGCGCGGCTGTAAGGGAGGGGAAGCATGGGCAATATCGGCGTGAGCGGCATCGTCCGCATGATCGTAGTGGGGCTGATCGTCGGTATCCTGGCGCGGTTCTTTTATCCTGGCGCCGTGCACATGAGCATTATCCTGACGGCAGTGCTGGGGATCGTCGGCTCGTTCCTTGCCGGACTGATCGGCGCCATGCTCCACCGAGAATCAGGCGAAGGCTTCCATCCGGCAGGCTTCATCTATTCGGTGCTGGGGGCGATCCTCATTATTTTCCTCGCCCGCCACGTTCTCCATCTGGGGTACTGAACTAGGGCGATGGCGTTCGCAGCTCCGGGCTCACGTGCTCCGGCCGCACGCCGACGCCGACGAGGCGCGCTGGAATGCGGCGCAACACCGGAAACCAGCGCAGCATCTTGACCGCGAATGGCGGCTTCAGTTCGCCTTGATACGCGAGCGTTGGCGCCACGATATTGTTCTGAATTGCCACCTGCGCGGATTGTGTCAGACGTGCGGGAAATTCCCGCCGCGCCTGCACCCGATCAAGTTCTTCCAGCGTCGGCCGCCCGCGCTTCAGCGGCTTCCACAGGATGTTCGCTGTCGCCACGGCATCCTGCACCGCGAGGTTGATGCCGACGCCGCCCACCGGTGACATGGCATGTGCCGCATCGCCGATGCAGACGAGCCCGGGCTTCGCCCATTGCTGCAGCCGGTCCACCGTCACGGTCAACAGGCTCACATCGTCGAAACTTCGGACGGCATCCACGCGGTCCGCAGCGAAACCGGCAATGGACGCGAGCCGAGCACGGAAAGCGTCAATGCCCTCGCGTTCGATGCGCTCGAAGCCTCCCTTCGGCACCACGAATGCGCACTGCCAGTAATCGCCGCGATAGAGCATCACGAGAAACCGGCCCGCCGCGAGGTGCGCCACCGGTTCGGTGGGGTCGGTTGGCTTCAGCGGCAATCGGAACCAGAGCACATCGATGGGCGAGCCGAACTCATGCGGCACGAAACCCGCCTGCTCGCGCACGGTCGAATGCCGTCCATCGGCGCCAATGACGAGATCGGCGCGGATGTCGACCTCGCCTTCCGGCGTTAGCGCCCGCAGGCCGACCACTTCGCCGCCTTCTTCGATCAACGTGGTGGCCTTCGCCTGCATCAACAGGCGGAAATTCGGCAAGGCTTTCGCTTTGCGCGCGAGGAAATCCAGGAGGTCCCATTGCGGCATGAGCGCAATGAATTTGCAGTGCGTCGGAAGGTGGGTGAAATCACCGGCAACGATGCGTTC
>DASXGS010000434.1:0-1987 GCA_036488975.1 Rhizomicrobium sp.
AGCTCTATGTCGGGGTCGGCTCCAACAGCAATATCACCGAGAACGGTATGGACGTTGAGGCGGGGCGCGCCGCGATCTACGAAGTGGACCGGCGGACGGGCGCCAAGCGCATCTATGCGTCGGGCACGCGCAACCCCACCAATCTCGCGATCCAGCCACTGACGGGCCGGTTGTTTGCGGTGGTCAATGAGCGCGACGAGATCGGCCCCGATCTGGTGCCGGATTATCTGACCTCGGTGAAGGACGGCGGCTTTTATGGCTGGCCCTACAGCTATTGGGGTCAGCACGTGGATATCCGGGTGCACCCGCAGCGTCCAGACATGGTGGCCAAGGCGATCAAGCCGGATTACGGGCTAAGCTCGCATGTTGCCGCGCTCGGTGTGACCTTCAGCAAGGGCGAGACGCTGTCGCCCGCTTTCGCCGACGGCGCCTTTGTGGGCGAGCACGGCAGCTGGGATCGCGATCCCCCGAATGGCTATCAGGTCATCTTCGTGCCGTTCGCGAACGGCCGCCCGGCGGGCAAGCCGATCCCTGTGGTCACGGGCTTTCTCGCCAAGGACAACGAGACGGTGCGAGGCCGCCCGGTCGGTGTGGCGCTTGACAGAACCGGCGCGTTGCTGGTCGCCGACGATGTCGGGAACACCGTCTGGCGCGTGAGCGCGCATTAGCTTTTGAGGGACCGGCGCGGCGTTTTGCGGACATGACAGGGGGCGCGGCCAAGGCCAAAATGCCGCGGTCGAGTCGAAGGGGCGTTCGCATGAGTGCAGAGAATCGCACACCCGTTCTTCGGGTGCCGCAGCTCAGGCGCAAGACCGAGTTTTACATCTTCGAATTGCTCGCATTGGTCTTCGGCGCGAGCGCGAGCCGGGTGTTGTTCATCCATGACCTCCGCTGGCAGACGCTTGCGATCTGCGCGTTGGGATATGCGGCCTCGTTTGCGATGATGGTCAGCGTTCGCTGCCTCCATTGCCGCGAGCCCTTGGGAAAGGTGAACGGCAAATGGGGTTTCTTCGCCGAATCGATTTGCAGCAAATGCGGCCGCGACCACGGATGACCTGATGCAGCCACTGCGCCTCGGGGTGAATATCGATCACGTGGCGACGGTGCGGCAGGCGCGCGGCGGCCGCTTCCCAGATCCCGTGCGGGCGGCGAAACTCGCAGCACAGGCCGGCGCGGATGGCATCACGGCGCATCTGCGCGAAGACCGCCGGCATATTTCCGATGACGATATCGAGCGGCTGTCGCGAGAGATCGATCTGCCGCTCAACCTGGAGATGGCGCCGACGGACGAGATGCTTGAGATCGCGCTGAGGCACCGGCCCCACGCCGCGTGCATCGTGCCGGAGAAGCGCGAGGAACGCACCACGGAAGGCGGCATCGATGCGGCGGGCCAGCATAATCGCCTTGCACCGATTGTGCGGATGCTGGGCGGCGCGAACATACGCGTCTCGCTGTTCGTCGAGGCAAACAACAAGCAGCTCGATGCCGCGAAGGCGCTGGGCGCACCGGTCGTCGAGCTTCACACCGGCGCCTATTGTGACTCGACGGGGGCCGAACACGAGAAGCACCTGCGCGCTCTTCTGGAGGCGGCGCGCCATGGCGCTTCCATCGGGCTGGAAATTCATGCCGGCCACGGCCTTAATTACGAAAATGTCGCTCCCATCGCGGCGATCCCGGAAATCGTCGAGTTGAACATCGGCCACTTTCTGGTTGGCGAAGCGATTTTCATCGGCCTCGAAGCCTCCATCCGCCGCATGCGTGCGCTGATGGACGGAGCGCGCGCGCAGGCCGCCACATGATTCTCGGTCTCGGCTCCGATCTCATCGACATCCGCCGTATCGAGAAAACGATCGAGCAGCACGGCGAGCGATTCCTGGATCGCATCTTCACATCTGTGGAACGCGAGAAATCCGACAAGCGTGCCAATCGCGCGGCCAGCTATGCCAAGCGCTTCGCGGCCAAGGAAGCGTGCGCCAAGGCGCTCGGC
>DASXGS010000436.1:0-1576 GCA_036488975.1 Rhizomicrobium sp.
CTCGGACGACATCGTCTTTGCGAAGCGGCTGGTGGATGCGGGCGCAGCGGCGGTAATGCCGTTGGCGGCGCCGATCGGCAGCGGCATGGGCTTGCAGAACACGGCCACGCTGCGCATCCTGCGCGAGATGATCACCGAGGTCCCGCTGATCGTCGATGCGGGCATCGGCTCAGCAGCCGAGGCGGCGATGGCAATGGAGATGGGCGCGGACGCGGTGCTGGTCAACTCGGCGATTGCGACGGCGAAGAATCCGGTGCTGATGGCCGAGGCGATGCAGCATGCGGTCTTGGCGGGGCGGGAGAGTTTCGTTGCGGGGCGGATGCCGCGCAAGCTCTACGCGACGGCCAGCTCGCCGGTCGAGGGCGTGTCACGGGTGAGTTAAGCCGCGCGGAACCGTCACACGCACTGCCGCTATTTGGCCGCTACGGGTTAGACTTCCACACATGCGGGTCTTCGGAATTGACTGCGGCACGGAGTGCACCGGCTACGGCGTGGTCGAGGTGGACGAATCCGCGCGCACGCCGCGGCTGCGAGCGATTGCTGCCGGCGGGATTGTGCTCTCGAAGAAAGAGACAATGCCCACGCGGCTGGCGCGTGTGTATGCCGAGCTGACGGCGCTGGTCACGCTGCACGCGCCGGCGGTGGTGGCGATTGAAGATGTCTTCTTTTCCGCGAATGCGAAATCCGCGCTGAAATTGGGGCAGGTGCGCGGTGTCGCGCTGCTGGCGGCAGCCAATATGGGATTGCCAATTGCAGAGTACGCGCCGCTCAGCGTGAAGTCGTCCGTGGTCGGCTATGGCCTCGCGAAGAAGGAGCAGGTGCAGTTTATGGTGGCGCGGCTGCTGGAACTGGAGCACGAGCCTGAACCCGCCGATGCGGCCGACGCGCTTGCGATTGCGATCTGCCACATCCACACCGCGCAGACCTTGGCCCAGCAGGGCGTTACCAGCCCCGCGATTGCGGCTACGGCGGCTTCAGTTGGGGCGCTTGCGACGCCCACTGCCATTCCAGCAATGAGGGCACGCCAGCAATGAGGGCAAGACAGATGGGGGCTGCGCGCTTCATTTTTCCCGCCGGGCTTGCCCTGGCTCTGTCCGTGGCGGCGCAGGGGCAGCCTCCAGCTACGGTGACCTTCCACTTTGAAGATCAGCGGATGCAGCCGGCGAAGTACACCATCACCGTGCACGAGGATGGAACGGGGCGCTTTCATGCCGAGGCTGGCCCCACCACCCCGGACGATACGGCTGCGCTGCCCAGCGAAGGGCAGGACCGGCCCATACAGATCACCGCGCCGACGACGGAGCGCATTTTTGCGACCGCGCGGGCGAAGAAGTTCTTCGACATCGCGTGCGAGGGCGGCGATGCGCACATGGCCTTCACCGGCAAGAAGGAACTGGGATATCAGGGCACAGATGGCCACGGAGGCTGTTTTTACAATTACAGCAAAGACCCGAAGATTGAGTGGCTTACTACGGAAATGCAAGGTATCGCTGCAACCCTCGAATCGGGCCGGCGGTTGGAGATCGAGCACGAGCATGGACGCCTGAGCCTGGATGCCGAACTCGAAACGCTGGAG
>DASXGS010000056.1:0-5142 GCA_036488975.1 Rhizomicrobium sp.
GACAGCGACACCAGGCAGCGGCTGAACGAAGGTGTGCAGTCAGCGCCCTGCCACACCCAGTTCTTGCCCGTATCGTGGTCGAACTTGTCGACATCGAACAGCACCTGCCAGTGCGGCCGCTCTTGCGCGTAAGCAAGGATGGTGGTTCGCCGCCACTCCCCTCGTACATGATCCGCATCCTGCCAGAAATTGAACACCCACTGGTGATCGACATTCTGCGGCAGGGGGATGCGGTCGTTGGAATTGAGGATCGCCAGCAGCGCATCGTAATCCTTGCGGTAACCGGGATCGCTTTTCAGCGCCGCCTCGCTTTTGGCATTCTGCGCCTTCACCCAATCCAGCGCTTTTGCGCCATGGATATCGGACAGCCACAGATAGGGGTCTTTGTCCGTGGCGGCGTGTGTCGCAGCCAGGGTTCCCAGCGCCGCCACCGCGGCCAACGTCAATTTGCGGAACAGCAATGTGCCCTCCACCGGAAATCCCCAACAGCCAAGGGTCTTTGTGGCGGAGGCCTGTTGCGGGGGTCAACCCACGCTCGCGTGAAATGAGGTTAGTCTTCCCTCGCAGCCAGCTGCTCGGGGCCTTGCCAAAGAGCGAGGTGACGCCCCGGAAACTGCTCGCATGCCGCCTTGAAGATGGCTCGCGCCAGGGTAGCGCTATGGGCGCGGGCTACCACGCACTCGACCGCGCGCTTGTCTTCATCCCACAGCTCGATGCGGAAGGGCAGGTCAAGCGCCTCGGAGGGATGCCCGTCAACTTCGCGCGCTGTCTTCGCCTTGGATTGGTCAGGCGCAATCATCTGCGCAAACTCCCGAAGCGACCATCGTAGAACGCCTAAAAGGGTAATCGCTAGTGGGGCGGGCCGTTCCAGCGGTTAACAATAGTGTTCTTGTGCCGGAGCGTGATGTAGCGATCGAAGTAATCGCGCGCCGCAGCGTAGAATGCCGAGTATCCGATGCTGGCATTGGCGGTGATGGCGAGAACCTGCTCTACCGCCGTGCGCTCGGGATTCCACAGTTCCACCTTGTACGGCAGATCCTCGCTTTCCTTCGCGCCGGATGACCCGGATTTGGGCGGCCGTTTGGCCTGCGATCGGGAGCGGCTGGCAGGCAGGAACTGCTGATCCGGGTACTGCAACACGGCACGGCCCCATCACCCTTGTCGATTCGACATTAACCTTTGACGAAAGCGCCACGCAATAACTTGTGACAGCATTCGCCCCTAATCGGCGTGCCCCGACGTACTCTCTCGCAACCCGAGCTTCTTCTTCAGGTAGATGAACGAAAGCGCCCACATCTCCGCCGCTTGGCGGTGATTGGCCGCCGCAGCGTGGCCGCCCTCCGTATTTTCATAGAACAGCACGTCGTGGCCTTGCGCTTCCATCCGCGCGGCCATCTTGCGCGCGTGCACCGGCGTGACGCGGTCGTCCGATGTGGCCGTGACGAAAAGCACAGGTGGGTATTTCACGCCGGCGCGCACATTCTGGTACGGTGAGTACTTCAGTATCGCGTCGCGCATCTTCGGATCGGCGGGGTCGCCGTACTCCGCCGCCCACGAGGCGCCGGCGCCGATATGGGTGTAGCGCAGCATGTCGGTCAGCGGCACCTGGCATACCACGGCGCCAAACAGGTCTGGCCGCTGCACCATGGTCGCGCTTACCAGCAGCCCGCCATTCGAGCCGCCCATGATGCCAAGCTGTTTGTGGGTGGTAATGCCGCGGGCGATCAGGTCCCCGGCCACGGCCTGAAAGTCGTCAAACGACTTCTGGCGATTGGTGAGCAGCGCCGCGTCGTGCCACCCCGGTCCGAATTCACCGCCGCCGCGGATATTCGCGACCGCATACACGCCGCCCTTGGTCAGCCATAGCTTGCCGAAATTCGCCGAATAGCCAGGTGTCATGGAAATCTCGAAGCCGCCATAGCCGTAGAGCACCGTGGGTGCGGGGCCGGCCGAGCTCTTCGCGCGCACGACGAAATAGGGGATCTTCGTGCCGTCCTTCGAGATCGCTTCGAACTGCTCCATCGTCAGGCCGGACGTGTCGAAGCGGGCGGGCAGGGATTTGATCGCAGCCGGCCGGTCGTCGCCCTTGTCGTGATAGAGCGTGGTCGGCATCAGGTAGCTTTCCAGCGCGTATTCCGCTTCCGGCCCCCAATCGTTGGTGGCGACGATGTGTGTCGAGGCACCGCTCGGCAGCGGCAGCTTTGTATCTGTCCACTTTCCGTCGGCGCCGGGGCGGAAGGCATGCACGCTGCCGATGACGTTGTTGTAGATCGCGGCATAGACCGCATCGCGTCCCTCTGACACTTCCTCGATCGACGTCCGCGGACCGGGCACATACAGCGTGGCTATCACCGGCGTGGTGTCCATCAACACCCACGGCCCAAGCGGCATCGCCAACAGCGAGCCCTTGGCGAAATGCGCATCCCCCAGCGACCAGTCTTCGCGCAGGGTGAAGATCAGATTGCCCTGGGTCGCGCCTTTCAGGTCGGCCGAAAGCGGCAGCGGCATCTTCCGCGTGCTGCCGCCCTTCCCAACGTAATAGTATTCGGTCTGGAAGAAGCTGACCGCGCGCGCGATCAAGGGAACGTTGCCCATCGGCCCGTGCATGACGGCCGGGCCGATAGATACATCCTCCTTTTTGCCTTCGAACACCGTCTTCGCATCGGCAATCGGGGTGCCGCGGCGCCACAGCTTCACAATGCGTGGGTAACCGCTGGCCGTGTAGGAGCCCGGGCCGAGCGCATTGCCGAACAGGATCGTGTCCTCGTCGATATACGCATAGTTGGATTTGGTTTCCGGCAGCGTGAAGCCGTCGGGCACGAAGGTTTTTGTCTTGATGTCGAACTCCCGCAATACGTGGGCATCGCCGCCGCCGCGCGACAGGCTGATCAGGCAGCGCGACAGCGAGGGCGAGCAATCGCCGCCCTCCCACACCCAACTCTCGTGCTCCTTCGCGGCCAGTGCATCGACATCGAGCACTGTTTCCCAGTGCGGTGTGGCGGTCGTGTAGTCGGCAACCGTGGCGCGCCGCCAGATACCCTTCGAATGCTGGGCGTCCTGCCAGTAATTGTACGCCCACTCATGCTGGAAGCGCGCGTACGGAATGCGGTCAGTCGCATCCAGAATGGAGAGGATGGTGTCGTAGTACTTCTGGTAGTCGGGATCGCTCTTCAGCAGCGCGAGTGAGCGCTCGTTCTGCTTTTTCACCCAGTCGAGGGGCTTGGCGCCGTGCACATCTTCCAGCCACAGGTAAGGATCGTCCGCCGCGGGTTTTTCCATCTTTGCCGCTCCCATCGCTAGCGAGGCGAATGCCAGGGTGCCGACCAGCCCTGTGCCAAACCATTTGCCGAAGTGCATGCCCTCGTTCTCCGCATCAGCCGTGCGCGCTTTTTCGGGATTTGTGCCAACGCGTCAACCGGGCTGGCCCGTGCCAGAGCGAAGCCCTATATAGCGCCCGCAATGACGCCTTTCCTGAAGATGCATGGCCTTGGCAACGATTTCGTCGTGTTCGATGCGCGGACCCGGCCGCTTTCGCTCGACGCCGAGCGGGTCCGTGCCATTGCCGACCGCCGTTTGGGCGTCGGCTGCGATCAGGTGATCGTGATCGAGAACACCGGCGATGCAGATGCCTTCATGCGCATCTACAACGCCGACGGTGGCGAGGTGGAAAGCTGCGGCAACGCCGCGCGCTGCGTCGCGCAGCTGTTGTTCGAAGAAGGCGGCCGCGATGCGATTTCTCTGGACACGGATGGCGGCTTTCTGGCGTGCAGCGCTGCCGGGGACCAGGTGACTGTCGATATGGGGGCGCCGCGCTTTGGTTGGCGCGACATTCCACTCGCCGAACCGTGCGATACGAATGCCTTCGGGCTGGAAGTCCCTGGATTCGATCTGCGCGCGTTAATGGAAGTGTCCGCCGTCTCCGTCGGCAATCCGCACTGCGTGCTGTTTGTTGAGAATGGCGAGAAGGCACCCGTCGCGTCGCTCGGGCCGGTGATCGAACACCATACGCTGTTTCCTGAGCGCACCAATGTGGAGTTCGTCCAGGTGCTCGGGAGTGACCGCATGCGCATGCGGGTGTGGGAGCGCGGCGCCGGCATCACGCGTGCCTGCGGCACGGGCGCCTGTGCCTCCGTGGCCGCGGCCCAGCGGCGCGGATTGTGCGGCGACAAGGTCGAAGTGCTGCTGGACGGCGGCCCGCTCACCATCGAATGCCAGGGCGGCGAGTCGCATATCTTCATGACCGGGCCTTCGGCACTCAGCTTCCGCGGCGAGATTGACCTGGAGTCATTGGCATGACCGAGATCGTTACTTTCGGCTGCCGGCTCAATGCCTATGAATCGGAAGCCATCCGCGCGCGTGCCGCTCAGGCGGGTTTGGAAGGTGCGGTGATCTTCAATACCTGCGCCGTGACGGCGGAGGCGGTGCGTCAGTCGCGCCAGGCCATCCGCAAAGCCCGTCGCGAGAGCCCGCAGTCGAAGATCATCGTTACGGGCTGCGCGGCACAAACCGAGCCCGACAGCTACGCCGCGATGCCGGAAGTCGATCTTGTCCTCGGCAATGCCGAAAAGCTGGAAACGGGCAGCTACCACTTCGGCAACGACAGTGAGGAACGCGTCCGCGTTAACAACATCTTCGGCGTGCGCGAGATCGCGCCGCAATTCGTGGACTCGTTCGAGGGCCGCGCCCGCGCCTTTCTTCAGGTGCAGAACGGCTGCGATCACCGCTGCACCTTCTGCATCATTCCGTACGGACGCGGAAACGCGCGCAGCGTGCCGATGGGCGCCGTGATTGAAGAAGCGCGCCGGCTGGCGGGGCACGGCTTCGGCGAAATCGTGCTCACCGGCGTCGATCTCACCAGCTACGGGGCTGATCTGCCGGGCGCACCCACGCTCGGCCAACTTTGCACGAAGCTACTGAAGCATGTGACAGAACTGAAACGACTGCGGCTTTCGTCCATCGATTCCATCGAAGCTGATCCCGCCCTCATGCGTTTGATCGAGAAGGAAGAGCGTCTCGCACCGCACTTCCACCTTTCCGCGCAATCGGGCGACGACATGATTCTCAAGCGCATGAAGCGGCGCCACGGCCGCGCTGACACCGTCGCCTTCTGCGAAACGGTTCGGCGCCTGCGCCCCGATGTCG
>DASXGS010000058.1:0-11777 GCA_036488975.1 Rhizomicrobium sp.
CGACCAGACGCTCCGTGTGCGCGGCTGCATGCCAGCCGATTTGCCGACGAGAATGCCCGTTTCTTCGAAGGTTTCGCGAATCGCGGCCAGGCCGAGGGCGCGCGCGTGAATGACATCTCGCGCGGCGCGTGCCAGGGTTGCTGCGACGTCCACCCGAAAATTGTCGCCGGATGCGAGTCGATAGTCGCACGGGTCCACGCGTCCGCCCGGAAAGACCGTTTTGTTGGCCATGAAGGCCATGCTGCCGTGGCGTCGCCCCATCAGCACCCGCCATCCATCCGGCTCGCGACGCACCAGGACCAGCGTGGCCGCATCCTTCGGCCTCAACCGGTTGCGGACAATCGTCTCATCCTTGTCGAACGCTGCTGGGAACGCATCCATTGCCCGCACCGTGCCGGGCATTGTTCAGTGAAGCAAATGGGTCGTAAAGCCGCGTTTCAGTCCGCGACGGCGCAGTCCGCATTCTCGCTCGGCAGCCGCCCGAGACCGAGCGGGCCCTGCATAAGAAGCCCGTCGGTTGATTGGCCGGCGAGGCGCTCGTAGCTCTTGGCCAGCCAGAGAAGTTCTGCTTCAGCCTCGGGAAGGTTCGCTCGCCCGGCCAGCCCGCGTAGCCGTTCCGCCAACAGCCGATATTCCTGGGCCCGTGCCACGCGTGAAGACAATTGTTTATCCCACCATTCGTACTGTGGCTGCTAACTCTTTGAATAAAATGCAGTTCCAAAGTTCCCTTGGGGTAGATGCGACTCGTTGGCTCTGTGTCGGCACACGTGCCGCTTAGTGGCCTAACCCGGAGCGCCGGCGCGTTTGGCGAAATGCCAAGCCCGTTCGGCCAGCGGTCGTACCCGGGAGGCATTGTCCGCGGCCTGCGCGCTGGACGCGGTGCCATCCCGCACCCGGCCGATGATGCCCTGCAGGATGCCGGCCAGCCGGAAGAAATTGTAAGCGGCGTAGTAGTCCAGTTCCGGTAGGGTGTCGCGATGCGTCCGCTGCAGGTACCAGCGCGTGTACTCCTCCATCGATGGAATGCCGAGTGCGTCGAGGTCGGCGCCCATCAGACTGCCGGTTTGCGATCCGTCGCCGGGCATCTGCCACTGCATCAGGTGGTACGTGAAATCGGCCATCGGGTCCCCGATGGTGCAGAGCTCCCAGTCCAGCACCGCGATCACCTTCGGCTCGGTGGGGTGCAGGATCATGTTGTCGAGCCGGTAATCGCCGTGAACGATCGAGTCGCGCGGAGCTTGCGGCAGGTGCTCCGGCAGCCACTCGATGAGCTTCTCCATTTCGTCGATGCGCTCGGTTTCCGACAGCTTGTACTGCTTGGTCCAGCGCGCGATCTGGCGTGCCACATAACTGCCTGGCTTGCCGTAGTCCTCGAGTCGGAGCCGGCGCCAGTCTAGATTGTGCAGCCGCGCGAAGGTTTCATTCATCGCATCGTAGATGGCGTGGCGCTGCTCAGGCGTTTGATCGGGCAGCAACGGACCCCAGTAGATGCGCCCCTCCACGCAATCCATCACGTAGAAGATCGTGCCGATGATGCTTTCGTCCTCGCACAGCAGGTAAGGTTTCGCCACCGGGAAGCCGGTGGGGTGCAGCGTGGAGATGATGCGGAACTCGCGGTCCACTGCATGTGCCGATGGAAGCAGCTTGCCGGGCGGTTTGCGCCGCAGCACATATTTGCGATTGGGCGTAACGAGCTGGTAGGTGGGATTGGATTGGCCGCCTTTGAACTGGCGGACTTCCAGCGGCGTGGTGAAGCCCTCGATACGCTCGGCCAGATAATGCTCGAGCTTCTCAACATCGAAGCGGTGCTGTGGGCGCACCTCCTGCGTGCCCGAAAACGCCTCCTGCCGGTCGAGTACCTCCTCCGCCATGACCTGATTCCGCATTCTTCTGCAAGGCAATGTGGGGCGGCTGGCGGGCACCACGCAAGACGTTGACTGCCACGCGGGGCGGCTGCCGCTCGTGGGCTACGGGCTGGCTGGTTTCACATGCGCCAGGTTGACGGCCGTCAGCTTGCCGACCTGACTGAGCGTCAGATTCCACATTCCTTCCGGGTCCTTGACGGCCTTATCAGGGGCCTTGACCCCCACCCGGACGCCGTTCTTTTCCTGATATGAGTATGTGCCGAATACGCCGCCGACCTCTGCGGTCGCGGGAACTTTCGCCCACGCGCCGATCGCCGAAGCACCGGCATTGTCGCCATCGGAATCGGTGATCGCGCAGGTGACGCCCTTTGTTGCAGGGATGTTCGCGGCCGCTGGCGTGTTCAGCGTTCCGGACGTCACCGTCAGGTGATGCCCCTGAAACAGAAGAGTCCAGGAACTGCCGGCGGCCGCGGCCGGCGCCTTTTTGTCCGTGGCAGCCGAGGCGACGTTCTTGCTGCTGGCGGCGAGCGCCGCGGCTTTCACGGCATCGGGCTCAGCTTTGGTATCCGCACAGAATTTCTTGAACGCCGCAAACAGGGGCGGATCGGCGGCAAACGCATTTGTAGCGACCAGCGCCGGCAACGCCACGCATCCGAACCGCAATGCCTGTCTCATGCTCATCCTTCGTCTCCCCTGTTCAAAGCCCGCCAACCGATATCGCGGCGGCAGAAACCTTCCGGCCAGTCTATCAGATCGACGGCCTCATAGGCCCGGCGGCGCGCTTCGGCAACGGTGCGGCCAAGCGCCGTGACGTTCAGCACCCGGCCGCCGGTCGCGATCAGCTTGCCATTTTGCTGCTCCGTGGCGGCGTGAAAGATCCGAACACCATCGACGTTTGCCGCGGCGTTGAGGTTGCCAATTTCGGAGCCTTTCGCGTAGTCACCCGGATATCCCTTCGCTGCCATCACGACGGTTAGTGCAGTCTCGTCCCGCCAGCGCAGATCGAGGTGATGCAGCTCGCGGTCGCGGGTGGCAAGCAGCGCGGTCGCAACATCGGACTTCAGGCGCATCATCAGGACCTGGCACTCCGGATCGCCGAAGCGGCAGTTGTATTCGATCAGCTTCGGTTCGCCATCTTTGACCATGAGTCCGGCGTACAACACGCCCATGTAAGGGGTGCCTCGCGCCGCCATCGCCGCGACGGTTGGTCTGATGATCCCGTCGAGTGTCTTGTCGAGAATTGATTGCGTCAGCACCGGAGCAGGGGAGTAGGCGCCCATGCCGCCCGTGTTCGGGCCCTTGTCGCCGTCCAAGGCCCGCTTGTGATCCTGCGCGCCCGCGAGCGGCAACACGTGCTCGCCGTCGGTAAGGACGAAGAAACTGGCCTCCTCACCCTCAAGAAATTCCTCGAGGACGATTTCGTCTCCGGCCCGACGCAGGATGGAATCAATGGCGCGGTCACGTTCTGCGGCGGTTTCCGGAATCACCACGCCTTTGCCGGCCGCCAATCCATCTGCCTTGATCACGACCGGCAGGCCAAGCGCCGCAGCAAAGTTCTTCGCTGATGCCGGGTCGGTGAACCGCTTGTAGGCCGCGGTCGGAATATTGTTTGCCGCGCACAGGTCTTTCACGAAGCCCTTGGAGCCTTCCAGCATCGCACCCGCGGCGCTCGGACCGAGCGCTTTGATGCCGGCTGTTTCAAGGCGATCCCAAAGTCCCGCCACCAGCGGCGCTTCCGGCCCGATGATGACGAAATCAATTTTCTGCTCTTTTGCGAACGCAACGAGCAGGTCGAGTTCCATCGCGCCGACCGGTACACGCTCGGCCACGTCGCCGATGCCCGCGTTGCCAGGCGCGCAGTAGAGCTTCTCCACAATGGGGCTGCCAGAAAGGGCCCATGCGAGGGCGTGCTCGCGGCCGCCGGAACCCACGAGAAGAAGCTTCAAGTTTCACCCCACCAAGGCTGCTGGTCCTGTATCATCGGCGGAATCATGAGTGAAGCCGTCCAGAATACCCGCGCGAACCTGCCGGAATACAGCGTCAGCGAGATTGCCGCGGCGATCAAGCGGACCGTCGAGGACGGGTTTCCGTTCGTGCGCGTGCGCGGAGAGATCAGCAACCTCAAATTCCATTCCTCGGGCCACATCTATTTCGACCTGAAGGACGAAAAGGCCTGCCTGAACGCGGTGGTGTGGCGGATGACCGCCCGGCTTCTTCGATTGAAGCCGGAGCAGGGGCTCGAGGTGATCTGCACCGGCCGCGTCACCACCTATCCCGGTTCCTCTCGCTACCAGATCGTCGTGGAGCAGATCGAGCTCGCCGGGATAGGCGCGCTGATGGCGATGCTTGAAGAGCGGAAAAAGCGACTCGCCGCCGAGGGGCTGTTTGCGGACTCGCGCAAGAAGAAACTGCCGTTTCTGCCGGAGGTGATTGGGGTAGTAACCTCGCCGACCGGGGCGGTGATACGCGATATCATGCATCGCCTGCATGCGCGGTTTCCCCGGCGTGTTCTGCTGTGGCCCGTGGCAGTGCAGGGCGAGCGCGCCGCTGCCGAGGTGGCAGCCGCGATCCGCGGCTTCAATGCGATGCCGGCAGATGGTGCGCTGCCCAGGCCTGATTTGCTGATCGTGGCGCGCGGGGGCGGCTCCATCGAAGATTTGATGGCCTTCAACGAGGAAGTCGTCGTGCGTGCGGCCGCGGAGAGCACCATCCCACTCATTTCCGCGGTGGGGCATGAGACCGACACCACACTGATCGATTTCGCCGCCGATCGCCGCGCGCCGACCCCCACGGCCGCCGCGGAAATGGCGGTTCCGGTTCGCGCTGAGCTGCTGTCGCAAACTTCCGATTTCGAACGGCGGGTCACCGGCTGCTTTTTGCGCGGCGTATCGCAGCGCCGGACGCACCTGGCCGCACTTGCGCGCATACTGCCCCGGGCCGACCAGTTGTTCGCCAATACGCAGCAGCGACTCGACTACGCCTCAGATAATCTCGGCCGGGCGTTGCTTCGCAATCTGCAGCAGCACCGACGGGCGTTTGTCGAAACATCCGTCAGGCTGCGCCCGGCCTCTATGCAACGCCATATCTCTGTGTGCGGCGAGCGGGTGGCAGCTCTCGATCAGCGGCTGCTTCGGCGAGAACGGACGCGGCTGGCCGAGCGGCAGGCACAACTCGATAGTGTCTCGCGCGTTCTGGAAACGGTGAGTTATCGGAACGTTCTGGAACGTGGTTTCGCGCTGGTGCGCGGGCAGGACGGCGAACTCAAACGGCGCGTGGCAAATATCACGTCCGGCGAGGAGCTGATCCTGACCTTTTCCGACGAATCCACCAGTGCCGTCGCGGTCGGCCCCCCACGGCAGCCGCTGCACCGCTCCGGGCGCCCGAAGAAAGCTGCAAAAGAACAGGGTAACCTTTTCTGACGTGCTCTTGCGCGTTCAATTGACCGGTGTCAGGAATTTCTCATGAACCAGATGGAACGCGACTTCCGGCCCGATGGCCTCGCCGAGCTCGAATATCTGGACGGCGAGTATCGGGTTGTTCGGCCCGGCTCGTTTGTCATCTGCGCGGTGACCAGCACGCGGATTCCGCTGGAGGCACTGCGCTACTGGAGTGTCGATCTTCAGGAAGCATATGCTTCGCCCGACATCGCGCTCCAGCGTTTTCGTGAAGCGGGGTTTACGCCGAAGTGATTCCGCGGCGGTCTTTTGTTCAAAGCGCGGCGATGTTTGCGGTCGCACCAAAGATTGCCCTTGCGATCCCGCCGCCGCCCTTCTCGCTGAGAGGCAGCCGAAAACAGGGCAGCCTGATGGTGGGAAAGTTGGCTCAAACGGCCGAAGCCGACCTTGATGGCAAGCCGCTTAGCGTCTCTCCGGAAGGATTTTTCGCGTTTGGATTTGAGTACAATCAAACCGCTCCGGTGAGGTTGGTGGTCACCACCCACAACAAGACAGTCGTCGATAGCGATATCGCGCCTATTGCCCGGAAGTATGAGGTCCAGGTCGTCAATGGGTTGCCGGAGAAGACGGTTGCGCCCTCACCGCAACAGGTTGCACGAATCAAGCGCGAAAATGCACTGGTTGCCGAAGCCCGCAATCGCGACACTGCCGGGCTGGGCTTTACCGAGCCGTTCGATTGGCCCGTTCCCGGCATCGTCAGTAGCCTGTTCGGCAGTCAACGGGAGCTGAACGGCGAGTTCTCCGCGCCACATTTCGGTGTCGACATCGCTGCGCCTGCCAACACGCCGATCCATGCCCCGGCGGATGGAACGGTAGTGCTCGCCGAGCCAGACTTTTTCCTGACCGGGGGAACGACAATTCTTGATCACGGCCATGGCGTGTTCACGGTCTACCTTCATCAGAACACCCTGAAGGTAGCGGTGGGGCAAACGGTGAAGCGCGCCGATGTCATCGGGCTGGTCGGCATGAAGGGGCGGGCGACAGGCCCGCACCTGCACTGGGGGCTCAACTGGTTTCAGATGAAGCTCGATCCGTCGCTTTCCGCGCGCACTCCGGTGCCCGCCAAAGCCTGAGCTTCGCGGCCGCGTCGTTTGCGCGGCTGTTCGCCTTCCTTCGGCCAGCGGCGGTGAATCCATAGCCACTGCGAAGGCCGGTAACGCACGCAGCGCTCCATCACTTCGTTGATACGCGTGGTCAGCGCAAGCACATCGGCAGCATGATCGCCGGAGGGCTGGAATGCGATTGGGTCGTGCACGGTCATGCGGAAGCGCGCGCCCTTCAACCGCTCGTTACTTATCGGAACAATGGTGGCGCCGAGTTTCAGGGCGAGTGCGGCAGGCGCAGGCGTTGTCATCGCCATGCGCCCGAAAAACGGGGCCGGCACGCCCTCGTCGGTCTTCTGGTCCACCAACAGGAAAATGGCTTTGCCCGCGCGCAGCAGCGTGAAGATGCGCTTCGTACCCTGAGCGCCCTTGGTGATCTGGTCTTTTGGCCCGTACTCGGCGCGCTGATTCACGATCCAGCGGTCGACATAGGGATTGTTCACGGGCCGGTACACGATGCCGCCTTCTACGCCGTACTGAGCAGCGGCGATCGGCATGATCTCCCAGTTTCCAAAATGACCGGAAACAAACAGGATTGGTTTGCCCTCCGCCACGATGCGCACGCCGAGTTGCATGTTGGCAATCTCGATGCGCGGATCGGTTCCCTTATAGGAGAAGCGGTCAAGGTGGGGATATTCGGCGACAGTGCGGCCGAGATTGTCCCACATCTCGCGAACGATGGCTTCAATTTCGCCTGCGTTCTTTTCCGGATACGCGGCTTTCAGATTGGCACGCGCCCGATCGGTAAGCGGCGTTCGGTAAAGAATGCGGCGGCCGAGGAAACCTCCCACGGCTGAGGCGCCGTCCACGCTCAGCAGGCGAAACCCGCCTATCAGCGCGAAGAACACCGCAGCTTCCAACCGGTATTTGATTTTCCGCGCCACTGTCATCGCTGAGGACTCAGGCCGCTGCGGCGGGTGGCGCCGAAACAACACGATCGAGCAGGGCATCGAGAGCAGCGCGATTTTCAAACGCTGCGCGAACAGGCACGTAGCGGATGTCCTGCCGCTCTGCGGGCGGAAGCCGCACGAAATCCTTTTCTGTTGTTATCAGCATGGCGTGAACAACGCGCGCCTTACGCCGCAATACTTCCAATTGCGCGTGCGAATAGACATGGTGATCGGGGAACGCCTGAATATCCGCAAGTTCCGCACCCAGCTTGCGCAATGTGTCGAAGAATTTCTCCGGCCGTCCGATCCCCGCGAACGCGATCACCTGCTGTCCGTCGAGCTCCAGCACATCGACAGGCACAATGTGGGCTCGCAGCAGCGGCTTGTTGTAATCCGGTGGCGTTATTCGGTTGTTACCCACCACGATGATGGCATCGGCACGCGCCAGTCCCCGTTTGACCGGTTCGCGCAAAGGACCCGCCGGAATAACACGCCCATTGCCGAAGCCCGTTTCGGCATCGACGACAACCAGCGAAAGGTCCTTGGCAAGCGAGAAATTCTGGTGTCCGTCGTCCATCACGATCACTTCGGCGCCAAGGTTTTCAGCCAGCTTTGCACCCGCGGCGCGGTCGCGCGAGATCACAACAGGGGCTGCCGCGGCCAGCACGAGGGCTTCGTCGCCGACATCCGAGGCGACATCGGTTTTCGCGTGCACGACGGCAGGCCCTTGAATCCGGCCACCATAACCGCGCGTCAGGATCACAACTCTTTGCTGCCTCTCCATCAGAGTGCGCGCAATCGCAATCGCGATCGGCGTCTTGCCGGTGCCGCCGGCCGTGATGTTGCCGACACAAATCACTTTGGCCTTCGAACGATAAGGGTGTGCACGCGCGGCTTTGTACGCGACGCTCGCCCCGTAAACCCAGCCGGCCGGTGCCAGCACGGTGGACGCGAACTGTGCTCCGAGGCCCTTTCGTCTCCAGAATTCAGGCGCACGCATGGCCGAGCAGCGCCTCCACGGCAACACGCGTTCGCTCTAGCGCTCCCCCGAAGGAGGCTGCGGCGCGCGCGGCCGCTGCACCCATTGCCCGCGCGTTGGCAGGAACAGCGATTAGGCTGCACGACACATCCGCCAACTCTGCCGATGACGCGATGCGGCCTGCCCCTTGCGCTGCAAATATCCTTTCGTAGGGCAGGGCGAAATTCTCCGTGTGCGGACCAGCGAGCACGCCGCAGCCGAGGCGCGCCGCCTCCAGCGGATTTTGCCCGCCATGCGGTACGAGGCTTCCGCCAATAAATGCGAACTTGGCCAGGCGATAGAACAGTCCGAGCTCGCCGAGGGTGTCGGCGACGTAAACCGTTGTTTCGGGTAAAGGCAGCGCGCCTGCAGAGCGCTGTACCGCAGGGCGCTCTCCGCAGAGGATACGAATGCGCTCGCCGCGATCCGGATGGCGCGGTGCGATGATGGTGAGCAAATCTGGATGCGTATTGCGCATCCGGTCGTGTGCCGCCAGGACGATTTCATCTTCGCCGGGATGGGTGCTGGCGGCGAGCAGAACTGGCCGCGCGCCAATCGTGTGCTGAAGTTCGTCCAGCTTCCCTTGATCGGCTGGCAGAGGCCGGGCATCGGCCTTCAAACTGCCGGAGACCTGCACATTCCTAGCCCCAAGAGCAGCAAAACGATCCGCGGCTTCGTGATCCTGCGCCAAACACAAATCGTAGCTGCCCAGCAAGGTCATTGCGCTCTTGCGCAGTCGCCGCCAGCCCGCGAAGGAGCGCGCCGACATGCGCCCATTTAGCAAGGCCAATGGAATGTCACGGGCGTGGGTATGGGAAATCATGTTGGGCCAGATTTCCGAATCGACGAACAAACCAATATCCGGCCGCCAGTGATCGAGAAAGCGGCAGATGGACGACGGCGTGTCGACCGGGACGTATTGGTGGAAGGCGCGAGGGGGCAGGCGCTCCGACATGAGCGTTGCAGAGGTCACTGTTCCGCTGGTGACCAGAACATGCCGATTCTCTGGCTTCAACAATTCCCCGATGAGGGGAAGCGCGGCGAGGCACTCACCGACGCTTGCCCCGTGAAGCCAGAGGAGATGTCCCGCGGGGCGGGCAAGGCTCGGGTAGCCGAGCCGCTCGCGCACGCGGTTGCGATCTTCCTTGCCGCGCGCGGCGCGCCGGCGAAGAGCGAACGGGACCATCGGCGTAAACGCCATCGTGGCATAACGGTAGGCGAGCAGGGCAAAAGGTGAGGCGGGCATCTCTCAGACGGGGGCCTTGGCGGCCGCTTCGTCCAGATTGTGCCGATAGAGGCGTGCATAGAGGCCGTTATTCGCCATCAGGCTGGCATGATTGCCGCCTTCCACTACACAGCCATGGTCGAGCACATAAATCGTGTCCGCATCGAGCACCGTGGAAAGGCGGTGGGCAATCACGATCGTGGTGCGGCCCTTCATCAGTCGCGCGAGGGCCTGCTGCACCTGCCGTTCGCTCTCGCTGTCAAGGGACGACGTGGCTTCGTCGAGCAGCAGGATCGGCGCGTTGCGCAGCATGGCACGCGCAATGGCGATGCGCTGGCGTTGTCCGCCCGAGAGTTTCAACCCGCCTTCGCCGACTGTCGCATCGTAGCCGCTCTCGATCGCCGAGATGAATCCATCCGCGGCGGCGGCTTTGGCCGCCGCAATGATCGCATCGCGATCCGCATCCCTTTTTCCGAGCGCGATGTTCTGGGCGATGCTCTCGTCGAACAGAATCGGCTCCTGCGTCACGAGGGCGATGCGATCGCGCAAGGAGCCCAGCGTAATGTCGCGAATATCCTGCCCGTCGATGGTGATTGTACCCAAAGTCGGGTCATAGAAGCGAAGCAGCAGATTGAAGATCGTGGTTTTGCCCGATCCGGACGGGCCCACCAGCGCCACCTTTGTTCCCGCCGGAATGTCGAGGCTCACGCCGTCCAGTGCAGGCGTGCCCGGCTGATACGCAAAACGTACCCCTTCGAAGCGGACGTGACCGCCATGGGGCGGCTCGGCAATGCAAAGGGCCTGCGCGCCGGGTCGGTCCACGATGGTCGGTCTTGCATCGATGATTGCAAACAACCGGTTTGCTGCAGACAATCCCTCGTTCGAGATGGCGAGCAGCTGGCTCAAGTTTCGGACCGGCTGCTGCGCCAGGAGCATGGCGGCAACAAACGCCGCAAACTCGTTGATGGCGAGATGGCCGTGCATCGACTGCCAGCCCGCGAACGCGACGGTAATCGCAGCGGCGATACCTCCGATAAAATCCGTTGCCGGGACCGAGGCCGAGCGATTGCGCACCGCCTTCAGGATATAGCGCAGGCGACGCGAGATTCGTCCGTTGGCAATCTCGGCGACATGGTCCTCAAGATTATATGCCTTCACGATGCGGCGGGCCGACAGTGCCTCCGACAGCGCGCGCGCCAGCCCCCCGGTTTCTTCCATGCCGCGCGTGGACGACTTTCGCAGCGAGCGGCCAATCCGCTGGGTAACGAAGGCGACCGCAGGCAGCAGGGCGAGCGAGATCAGCGTGAGCTGCCAATCCTGTATCAGCATCACGATGAAGAGAAAGATGAGCGTGAAAACCTCTCTTCCCACGCCGGCGACGCCGCGCGTGATCGCGTTGCGCAGGAGCGCAACGTCGTACAGGAACTTCGAGATCATCTCGCCGGAATGGACGGCATTCAGCGAACTGAGGTCCAAACGAATCTGGCTGCGGAACATGTCCCGCTGCACGGCGGCGACAATGCGCTCGCCCGTGGAGTTGGTGAAATATTGTTCGCCGAAGCCGGTCACCGCGCGGAGAAGCACGATGCCCAAAATCTCGAGCGGAATGGTCACCAGCATATGCGGAACCTTGTCGAGAAATATCTTCTTGATGGCGGGATTCAGAATCGCGGCCAGCGCCCCGTTGGTCGCGGCGGTTACCACCATGCAGAAAATCGCAATGCTGAGCGCCACCCAGTGTTCGCCCAGATAATGACGAAGCAGCCGAAGCACGATGCGGGAGTCGGCGGGCTGCCGCTGCTTGCGGCGCTCGGCAGGCACGCGGTCGTGCGCCGGCACGGGTTTGCTGGTCAGGTCTTGGGGGTGAACGGTCATGCGGGAACTCAGGGTAGCACGCCGGCTCCTAAGGTGCGAGGCGGCCGGCGCCGCGCTCAGCCGTCACCGTCTTTTTCCGGATCGAGCAGCCTGTGCAGGTGGACCACGAAATAGCGCATGTGCGCGTTGTCCACGGTGGACTGTGCGGCGGCGCGCCAGGCCCCCAAGGCAGATTTGTAGTCGGGGTAGATGCCCACGACATGCGCTTTCGAAAGGTCCTTGAACTCCGTGCGGTCCGGTGCGGTGAGTTCGCCCCCGAATACCAGGTGGAGCAGCTGTTTCTGTTTCGGTTCTGCCATTCTAACGCACCGGCAATTTGATGTTGTGGACCTGCGTGATGAGTTGC
>DASXGS010000148.1:0-2584 GCA_036488975.1 Rhizomicrobium sp.
CAGCACCACGCCACGCTTGGCGAGATTTGTGCCGTCGTACACGGGGATGGCCGTGCCGCCACCGGTGAAGCCGCCGCCGTAAATCCACACCATCACCGGCAGCTTCGCCTTCGCGGACTTCGCCGGCGTCCAGATGTTGAGGTAGAGGCAATCCTCGCTCATCGGCAGCAGCGGAATGCCGAATTGCGGTAGCGGGATTTGCGTCTGCTCGCAGATCGGCGCGAAGGCTGTTGTCTTCTTCAGGCCCTTCCAGGGAACCACTGGCGCAGGCGGCCGCCAGCGCAACGAACCCAGCGGCGGTGCCGCAAACGGAATGCCCTTGTACGCGCGCACGCCGTCTACTGGCGTGCCGTCCACCAACCCCCCATCGACGCGCACGGGTGCTGCCTCTGCAACCGCAATGCCTGCCGCGAACAACAACAAGCCGGCAATGAATTGAACCGCGACCTTCCTCATGTAAGCGCCCTCAGGCTGATGGAATGTGGAACACGCGTTGGGCATTCTCGTGAAACAGCTTGTGCTTGTCGGCATCCGAAATATCCGCCTCGTTCATCCATTTCGTGGCGGGCTTCGACGGCTGATAGGGATAGTCGATCGCCCACATCACGCGGTCGGCGCCCAGCACGTCGATGCAGTATTTCAGCGCCGGCGTGTGCTCCACGCCGCTGGTGGTGATCCAGAAATTGCGCCTGAACACTTCGCTTGGCTTCAGATTGCCGGGGATGTCGCCCCAGCCCTTGTGCACGCCATAGATGTAGTCGCAACGCCACAGGTTGAACGGAATGCTTTCGCCCATATGACCGATGACGATCTTCAGTTTGGGAAAGCGCTCGAACAGGCCGCACAGGATCATGCGCAGGCAATGCACGGATGCTTCCGCCTGAAATCCCCACAGCGCGGTGTAGAGGCCGTAATCGGCATAGGGCTTCGCCATCTGATCCGAAGGACAGCGCGGGTGGATGTAGATGGGGCGGTCCAGCGCTTCGGCGCATTCCAGTATCGGCCAGTATTTCGGGTTGTCGAGATATTCGTTGTGGGTGTGCGAGTTGAGGATGAAGCCATTGAACTTCAGCTGGTTGATCGCACGCTCCATCTCCGTCACGGCGCGTTTCGGATCCTGCGGGGCAAACGTGGCCAGCGCGGCAAACCGCGTGGGGTGCCGCTTCACGACCTCCGCCACGCGGTCGTTTGCGAGTGTCGCGAGCTCGCAAGCAAGATTGGCATCGAACATCTGCACGCCGGGCGATGTGAGCGAGAGCAGATGCATGGACACGCCATCCTCGTCCATGATGCGCAGGCGCTCGCCTTCGAGATCCGTGAGTCCGTTGTAAAACGGCGAACCGGCAACGGTACTGCGCCGCGGCAGCCTCAGATCGAGGCTGTCCCACGTGCTCTTCGTCAGCTGCCGCAGGGCGGCCATGTGCTCGGGAATGGAGAATGCCTCCTCGGTGGCGATGCGGCGGAATTCGGCCATGCTGTCCTCCAGGTCCGCTGATCCGTCGGGCAGCGTAAGGCTGCCGGCGGTAGCCAATCCACGGCGCGGGCGAAGGCGCACTGGACCGGCAGGGAAGGGGCCGGTCCAAAAGCTTCCCACTTCCGCATTTCCGGCTTCGCGCGCGGTGGAGTAGGGCCGTCGGGCTATAAGGGAAGCTTCCATGGTGTCGGCCGCATCGCGCGGCGGGAGGATGGATTGGCAATCGAAATCGTTCCGGAGATCGCGGCCGACGCTGTTCCACCTTCGGGCGCTGCGGCCGAGCCATGGCCGTCGCCATCGCGCGCCTGGTACGCCATTTTCGTCTTCGCGCTCGCGCTGATGATGAACTTTCTCGACCGCGGCATCGTCGGCCTGCTGGTGCACCCGATGGAAACCGATCTCCATCTCACCGATTCGCAGATTGGCATCATCAGCGGCGTTGCCTACATCACGTTCTATGCCGCCATCGGACTTCCCATCGCCCGCTTTGCGGATGTGGGCGTGCGGCGCACCATCGTGGGCATCGGCGTGACGATCTGGAGCATCGCTACCGCACTGTGCGGACTGGCGAGCAGTTTCGGGCAGCTCTTCGTCTGCCGCATGGGCGTGGGCGCCGGCGAAGCGTGCAACGGGCCGCCGGTGTTCTCCATGATCTCGGACCTGTTCCCGCGCGACAAGCTCCCGCTCGCCATCGCCGTGCTGAATTTCGGTTTCA
Source organism: Rhizomicrobium sp. (assembly GCA_036488975.1). Taxonomy (GTDB): domain Bacteria; phylum Pseudomonadota; class Alphaproteobacteria; order Micropepsales; family Micropepsaceae; genus Rhizomicrobium. The sequence continues at coordinate 2,190 of DASXGS010000148.1, forward strand.
TTTTCGGGAACGGCTTTGCGAACATTCTGGGCGGCACCGTGACGTATCTGCTGCGCAACCCGCACGGTTATGCCGTGCCGCTCTTGGGCACTTTGCACGGCTGGCAACTCGTGTTCATAGCAGTTGGATTGCCGGGGCTGATCGTGGCGCTGCTGATGTTCACGTTACGGGAGCCCACGCGCCGCGGCCGCATCGCGAAAGAAGGCAAGCATGTGGGCGTTCCGGTTCGCGAAGTGGTGCGGTTCTATTTTGCCAACATCCACACCTACTGGCCGATGTTTGCGGCACTTGCCTTCAACATCATTCCGGCCGTGGGGCTGATCATCTGGGGGCCTGAATATTTCCGCCGCAGCTTCGGCTGGGAGACGCCGGCGTTCGCCTGGACGGCCGGCATC
>DASXGS010000160.1:0-2836 GCA_036488975.1 Rhizomicrobium sp.
AGAAGTCGTCCGTCTCGGCATGCGAATGCCAGACGAATTCGCCCTTCACCTTAACGACCATCACGTCGTGGCCGTTGAAGGTGCTTACGATTCTGGGCGACCAGTAATCGGAAAAGGCGGTCAGTTTCTCGACAAGACGAACGGGCTTTGGCATTCCGGCTCGAGTGCGAATTCCACCCAATGAGGTTACGAGTCGAGCAGAGCGCGGAGTATGGCCGCGCATTCGGCGTCTGGAATTCCGTTTATGCATGACGGGCGGAAATGGCGCTGGAAAGCGGCGATGACATCTTCGATCGGCCAGTCGATATCCGGCGGTACGCCGTAGCCGTAGCGGCGCAAATCGCTCGCGAACGCCTGGGAATCCCATGCCGATCCCGCCACGTCACATTGCGGCCACAAGCCGATGCCGTTGTGCGCCAGCTGCGCCCACGGGAAGAGCTCTCCGGGATCCTGCTTGCGGTTTGGTGCTACGTCGGAATGGCCGACGACCCGCGATGCGGAAATTGCATGGCGGGAGAGGATGCCCTGCGACAGCTCGGCAACCGCTTCGATCTGCGGTTCCGTGAACGGGATGTAGCCGAATTCGTGTCCCGGATTGACGATCTCGACGCCGATGGAGCGGGAATTAACGTCGCGTACCCCTGCCCAATACGACACCCCGGCGTGCCGCGCGCGCCGCTCCTCCGGCACATGCGTATAAACAATACCATCCCGATCCACGGTATAGTGCGCGGAGACCTTCGCTTCCGGATCGCACAACCGCGCAAGCGCTTCTTCCGCTGTGCGCATGCCGGTGTAGTGCAGGACGAGAATGTCCACCGGGCCCTCCGCGCGCGGATCGTGGTTGGGAGAAGGTCGGTCGATGAAGCGGAGGAACATCACACCAGCCTATTCGCGCTCGCGCATGATGAGAAAGGTGGCCATATCCCACGCGTTGCGCATCCCGAGGATGAGCAGAAGGATCAGTGCTGCGGCAAGCACATAAAGCGGGGAATCGGTGCGCAGCACAATCATTCCCGCAGCTGCTGCAATAGCGCCATACGCAAAGACCGGCAGCAGAGCGTAGAAACACCAGTCTTCCACGCCAAGCTTCATGCGCCAGATGCGGGCGACGACAATCAGTGCGTAGATCGCACCCGCCGCTCCGCCGGCGCCGAGCAGCACCGCTACAACGAGCGGTGAAATCTTCGGCACCGACAGAATGGCCGAACTGACCAGGACGCTTGCGAGGTGCACGGCCGTCGGCGAAATGAACCCGCGCATGCCGACGGATCGCTCCTTCACGCTAGAAGCCAGCGAGGCGACAATGAAGCTGGCGCCGACAATCGCGCCCGACGCCGTGCCGATCATCACGTAAAAATCGCGCCAGTCCTCAAGCGGAAGCGGGCTCATACCTGTTTTCTGAAACCGCGCTCGATTTCGACCTTGTCGTAGGCGGCATTGATGACAGCCAGCTTCTCGGTAGCAAGTTTCACGAACTCCGCGGGCACGCCGCGCGCGATCAGGCGGTCCGGATGGTTCTCGCGCACCAGCATACGGTAGGTGCGCTTGATTTCCTCCTCGCCAGCGTCATGGGCGACGCCCAGAATGACGTAGGGATCCTCGCGGTCCGGGAAATGCGAGGCGCGGATCCGACGGAACTCGTTGGGCGCAAAGCCGAAAATCTCCGCGACGCGCTCGAGAAACGACAGCTCGCCCGGATGCAGCACGCCGTCAGCTTTGGCGATCTCGAACAGCCCGTCGAGAATGTCTTCCAGCACGGCCGGATTGCCGCGATAGACATTGGCGATCTGCCGTGCATAGGTTTCGAAGCCAGCGGTGTCCTGCCGCGCCAGCCGGAAGATGCGCTGCACATTGGCTTCCTCCGAAGGCGGCACGCGGAAATACTGCCGGAACGCTTCTTCCTCATCGCCGGTAACGACGCCATCTGATTTTGCCATTTTCGCGCCAAGCGCAATGACGGCGATCGTAAAGGCAACCCCCGGATCGTCGGGCGTGGAGGCTTGCGTGCTGCGGTCGATCACGTGCCCGGCAATTGCGCCGACCACCGCGCCGACCGGGCCACCGGCCAGAAATCCTGCCGCAGCGCCCCCGATTTTTCCCCAGATAGACATGGGGCGAAGGTTTAGGCGAATGTCATCGCGATGTCAGCCTCGGAAAAATGGCGTTTCTTCGTCGACCGCGGCGGCACGTTTACCGACATCGTGGCCGAAGCGCCGGATGGCACAATTTCCAGCCTGAAGCTGCTTTCCGACAGCACGAATTATGACGATGCAGCGCTGGAAGGTATTCGCCGCTGTCTCGGCGTTTCCAGCAATGGGGCGATCCCGTCCGGCAGCATTGCGGAGGTGCGCATGGGCACCACGGTCGCCACCAACGCGCTGCTCATGCGCGCGGGGGAACCAACCGTTCTGCTCACCACGCGTGGGTTCCGGGATCAGCTACGTATAGGCTATCAGAACCGCCCCAAGCTGTTCGCGCTGAAAATCAAGCTGCCGGACATGCTCTACGCGCGCGCGATCGAGGCGGATGAGCGCGTAACCGCAGAAGGTGAGACACTGCGGCCGCTGGATGAAGAGGGGCTGCGTGGGGCGCTGGCCGAAGCGCGCGCGGGAGGCATTTCGGCGTGTGCTATCGTGTTCTTGCACGGCTACCGCTATCCCGCGCACGAGCGCCGAGCGGCAGAGATCGCCAACGAGCTTGGCTTCGCGCAAATCTCAACGAGCCACGACACCGTTCCGCTGATGAAGTTCGTTTCGCGCGGCGACACCACCGTCGCGGACGCGTATCTCTCGCCGGTGCTGTCGCGCTATGCGAACCGCATCTCCCGCACGCT
>DASXGS010000213.1:0-6153 GCA_036488975.1 Rhizomicrobium sp.
CGTACAGGAGCGAAAGCGACAAGGGACCCTATCCCGTGCCGCCGGATGCGCCGATCGAAGGCATGCGCAACGACAGCCGCAAGTTCGGCGGCGACCGGCATGCAATCGTGATCGATCGCGACACCAACGGGCTGTACGAAATGGGCCGCGCCTTCCCTCAGCCGGACATCAGCTGGAATGCGGACGCCGGCGCGATCTTCCATCTCGATTCCGACAATGTGCGTCCCACACAGAAGCCCGGCTGGACCAGCACCGATGCCGCGGGCCTGCCGATCTTTCCGGGGCTCGCTCGCTACGACGAAGTGGCGGCTGGCGCGATTCTCCATGCCTTGCGGTTCACGGTGGCCAACAGCCGCCGGGCGTACGTGAAGCCCGCAAACCACTGGGCGTCCAGCGACACCAATCCCAATCTCCCGCCGATGGGCATGCGGGTGCGGCTCAAGGCAAGCTACAACATACCGGCTGGCTTCAGCCAGCAGACCAAGGTGATCCTCACCGCGCTCAAGAAGTATGGCATGTTCGTGGCCGATAACGGCAGCAACTGGTACATCTCCGGCGCACCGGACAATCATTGGAACAACGATAGATTGGTGAGCGAACTGCGCCAGGTCACCGGCTCGAACTTCGAGGTGGTGAAGATGGGCAAAATCTACAAACCCTGACGCGTTCCCGGGCTCGTTCCGCCTTTCGTGTTAACGATGTAGTCCGGACTGGCCCCGCTTTTGCGGCAAGGGTTGGCGAGTGTGCCAACTCTGTCCTCAGGCGTGGATCCCATGTTTTGCAAATCAGGTTTCTCGGGGCTTTCGCCGCGTAGCGCGTTAACCGTTCTCGCGGCCGCCTTGCTCGCTGTGGCGTTTACCAAAGTCAGCAGCGCCGGCGCGGAAACGCTGGCCTCCTTCTGTGCGAAACTCAGCTGCACCGACGGCACTTCGCCGTCCGCCGATCTTGCGATGGATACCGCAGGGCACGTGTTTGGAATAACGGCCGGCGGCGGCAATCACAGCTCTGGCTCGATCTTCGAATTGGCGCTCGATGCCGAAACGGGGAAGTGGCGTCGCACGATGCTGCACGGCTTCTGCGCGGCAGGATATCCTTGTGCGGATGGCTCGTCGCCAGCCGGCCGCCTGGTCGTGGACGTGAACGGCAATGTGTACGGAACGGCGACCGGTGGCGGTGCGGGCCAGGGCGGCACAGTCTTCCGTCTGAGCTACGATTCAAGCCATGGCTGGTGGATGCTTAAGGTGCTGTATGCCTTCTGCTCGTCGGCCAATTGCGCCGATGGCAAAGCGCCAGCCTCCGGCCTCACCTATCAGGGCCAGTCAGCGGGCGCACCTTACGACGGTGTGTCGGCGCTTTACGGCACAGCGCAGGCAGGCGGCGCGCATGGCGGCGGCGTCGCGTTTGCGATTGTGCCGCAACCGGCTACTGGCAAATGGTCGGAGAAGGAACTCTACAGCTTCTGTGCGCGGCAGCATTGCAGCGATGGGGCGCAGCCTTGGCAGTCCCTATGGATGGATGTGCACGGTGCGCTGTATGGCGTCACCGCCAATTCCGCGCAGGCTAATGCGGTGGCCTTTCGGCTGAAACCGGGCACAAAGGGTGCCTGGACGGAAACCGTGCTGCACCGATTCTGCATTGACGGCTGCAGCACAGGGTCTTCCCCCAATGCGCTGATCGCTGACGCAAGCGGCAAACTGTTCGGCTCGGCATCGGGCGGCGGGGCTCACGGTAGCGGCGTGTTGTTTGCCCTTATGCCGGATGGCGAGAGCTGGCACTATCGCGTGCTGCATCATTTCTGTGCCCAGCAGAATTGTCTCGACGGCGCGATGCCGCTGTCGGTTCTTGCCCTCGACGGCCAAGGCAACCTTTACGGCACCACCTATTATGGCGGCCGCAACCTGGTCGATCGCGACGAGAAGGGTGGTGGCACCATCTTTCGGCTATCGCCTGCCGGCCAATACCGCATCGTGCATCATTTCTGCTCCCTATACGCCTGCGCCGACGGTGAATACCCTAAAGCCGGCGTGTTGATGGACGGAAGCGGTGGTCTGTTCGGCACCACGCAGCTCGGTGGCAGGTACACCTCGTATTTCCAGGGCGGAGTCGCGTACCGCGTGAGTGACTAGCGCGCTACAATCCGAACGGATATGTCTCGGGCATCGCGCGTGGATGCTCAGGGCCAAGCGGCGTCACCGCGCGCGTTTCCTCGAACCACACGAAGGCATCGAACTGCTCTGACAGCTCGGCCTTGAAATAGTGGCTCAGGAATTCGGTATCCGGCCGATACACCACGCCGATCGCACGCTCGAGCCGAGGCACCGACAACGCCTCGCGCAATTCGCGGCGGTTGTGCGGCCGCCAATGGGTGAGCGAGCGCGATAGCCGGGTGTCCCGGAACAGACGTTCGTAGCTGTCCTGCCGTGCCGGCAGCACATTCTTGATGCACATCGGCTCGTCCCAATCGTCGGCGGCGGCCACTGTTCCGCGATCCGTGCCGAAACCGATCGCCACCGCGTCGTCGCCGTAGGCCGTGCGGCAGAGCTCACCGATGTTGAACTCACCCTCCCAGCCCATGCTGGTCGCGGCCGCATTGGCGATGTGCGAATTGTGCGCCCACACGATGGCCTTGGCATTGGCACGCGCCGCCATGAGGTGCTGCAGCGTGTCGAACATGTGGCGGTCGCGCAGGTTCCAGGATTCGCGCGAGCCCTCGTAGATGATGCGGTAGTACTGCTCGGCCGCGCGCACGATGCGGGCGTTCTGCGCGGCATCGAAGAAGGCTTCGCCGTCGCCCTTCATGTGCTCGAGGCGCGAGTTCAACAGGTCCTGCAATTGGGCCACCACCTGCGGCTCGCAGGGTTCGCGGCCATAGAGCACTGCGCGGCCGTAGCGCGCCGGCTCGTGCTGCCACGGCGTGAGGCAGCCATAGCGGCTGCGGGCTTCTTTGGCCCCTTCGGGGTCGTGCTTGTCGAGGTAGCCGAGCACCGCCGCAATGGAGCTGCCGAGGCTATAGATATCGAGACCGCGGAATTCGACGCGGACGTCCGCCGCGAGGCTCTCGTTGTGCGCGCGCAGCCACAGCACGAAATCGTGCACCTCGGCATTGCGCCACATCCAGGTGGGAAAGCGCGCGAAGGCCTGGTCCTCTGATGGCGCGTGCGGCTTGTGCCGTACGAATCGATCGATGCGCGCAGCATCCGGCCAGTCCGCCTCTACGGCGACGATATTGAAACCGTACCGCTCGATCAGCGTGCGCGAAATGGCGGCGCGGGCGCGGTAGAATTCGCTCGTGCCGTGCGTCGCTTCGCCGAGCAGTACCACGCGCGCATCGCCGAAGCGTTCGAAGAAGCCGCCGAATTCCACGTCGCTGGGAGACGGCAGCGGTTCGCTATACTGCTTCAGCAATTCAATGATTTGCCGGGTGTCGGAGCGAGCTTGTTCCAGCAGCGCCATTGCCGCCTCCTTTTTCAAGGAACGCGGCGCGAACACGGCCAGTTCCGGGAGGCGAGGCGGCGCCAAGGCTGGTCCGGTCTTACTCCAGTGCAGCTAGCAGTTCGGCGGCGAAGGTGGCCAGGGTGTCGTCCCGCGCGCCCATGATGACGATGCGGTCACCGGGTTTTGCGAGCTGCAGCAGCTGGTCGCCGCATTCGGCCCGGGTGGCGAAGGCGCGCGCGTTCCGGCCTGCCGCGCGGATGCCTTCTGTCAGGTCTGCGCTCGTGACGGTCTTTTCCGTCGTGCCGCCGTAATAGACCGGCTCAGGCATGATCAGGATGTCGTCAGGCGCAAGATCGCGCACAAAGCCGGCGATGAATTCGTTCTTCATTTTGCGTAAGGGCCCGTAGCCGTGTGGCTGAAACAGGATCAGCAGCCGCCCGGGAAAGGCGTGCAGTGTGGCGAGCGTGGCGGCGATCTTGTCCGGATTGTGCGCGAAATCGTCAATGACCGTGATGCCGTTTGCGGTTCCGACAATCTCCAGCCTGCGCCGGATGCCGGTGAAGCGCGACAGAGCCGCTGCGGCATCTTGCAAGGGGGTGTCCAGCGCATGCGCCACGGCGAGCGCCGCGAGCGCATTGTAGACATTGTGCGCACCCGGAACCTGTAATCGAACCCGGAGATGCTGTGGCTCTGCGCTGCAAACTACGGCGAATGCAATACCGCCCGGTTCGGGAGACAGATTCTTGGCCACGAGATCGGCTTCAGAGTTTGAAAGACTGTAGGTGACTGCATGCGAGGCGTACGGAATGAGGGCGGCGGTTTCCGTATTGTCGAGGTTGAGGATTGCGGTCCGCGATTTTACGACGAAGTCGCGGAACAGCGCACGCAATTCGTCCATCGTCTTGTGGTCAAGCGAGATGTTGTTGACCATGGCAATGTGCGGCGTGTAGTGGGCGATCGAGCCGTCGCTTTCATCCACTTCGCTGACGAAGATATCGCTGTTGCCGACGCGGGCGCTGGCGAACGGCGCATCGGCGCCGACGAAGTTCTTCATCACTGCGCCGTTCATGATGGTGGGGTCGCGGCCGAGATCGGTCAGCATCCAGCCGATCATGCCGGTCACCGTGGATTTGCCGGATGTGCCGGCCACACCAATGCTTTGCGGTGCGGCATTAAACAGCCGCGCCAGCAGCTCCGCCCGCGTCATCAGCGGCGCGCCGATTTTCCGCGCCGCTACCACATCCGGCACCGTCTCTTCGACAGCCGCCGAAATCACTACGGTTTGCCCAGGGCCGGTTACACCGGAGCCGTCTTGTGGAAAAAGCACAATGCCGCGGCTTTTCAGGAACTCGAATTTTGCGGAAGTGCGGCCTTGATCGAGCGCGCGGTCTGATCCCGTCACGGTGGCGCCACGTCCGTGCAGGATCAGCGCCAAAGGCAGCATTCCGCTCCCCCCAATGCCGCAAAAGAAGTAGTCTTGGTCGATCATCATCGGCGGCAGCTATAGGCGAGATCATGCCGGCAGGCGAGGGAAAGTGGCGCAACAACAAATGAGGATCGGTGTCGTTGCGCCCGCGTCGCGGATCGACGAGAGCACGGCAGGCCTGGTGCAGGCGGTTGCGCGCACCGCATTTGGCGGCGACGTTGAACTGGATTTTCATCCGCAATGCTTTCTGTCGTGGGGGCACTTTGCGGGTGAAGATCGGGCGCGGGCGGATGCCTTCATCGAAGTTGCGAACGATGAGACCTTCGACGCCTTGTGGTGGGCGAGGGGCGGCTACGGCGCCAACCGGATTGCGCAATCTGTGCTGCCGCATCTGCACGAAGCGGCAAGAGACAAACTCTACCTCGGCTACAGCGACGCGGGGTTCCTGCTCGCCGGCCTCTACAAGGCAGGGTTCAAGGTTGCACACGGACCGGTCGTGCGCGACATCGAGCGCGAAGGCGGAGCGGCGGCGATCGAACGTGCGCTGCGGTTTCTCGCCGGGCGGCCCCGTCGCGACGATCTCGAGCCCACCGTATTCGGCGAGCATCCTTGCGCTGCGTTCAATCTCACAATCCTGTCGCATCTCCTTGGGACGTCATTCGAGCCCGATCTGACCGGTCACATCGTGATGCTGGAAGATGTCTCAGAGCCGATGTACGCCGTCGACCGCGCGTTTTTTCACGTCACATCCAGCCCGAACGTGCGCAAAGCCGCCGGCTTGAAACTCGGCCGCATCAGCGACGTGCCGCTGAACGATCCGGATTTCGCCCAAACCGAGGAACAGGTGATGCGCCACTGGTGCGCTGTATCGGGCATTCCGTATCTCGGCCGCGCAGACATCGGGCACGACGTCGACAACAAAATCGTGCCGTTCGGACGCTGGCGTTCATAACTCATCCGCGGAGCAGCTCCATCGCCTGCTCGTGCACCCTTGGGTCGCCGGTCGCCAACACCTGGCCGCCGTCCGCGCAGGAACCGCCCTGCCAGTTGGTGATGATGCCGCCCGCGCCTTTCACAATGGGAATCAGCGCTGCCACATCCCAGCGTTTAAAACTGGACTCCACGATGACATCGACAAAGCCCAACGCCAGCGCGGCGAACAGGTAGCAGTCACCGCCGAAACGCGTCATGCGCACGGCACGTTCGATCCGCGTAAATGCGTCGCGCTCTTTCGGCGAAAAATAGGCATTGGGACTGGTGGCGCAGAGCACCGCGTCCGACAAATCCGCGCA